>JAQWIO010000116.1 GCA_029248845.1 Polaribacter sp.
TACAGAAAACCCTTCACTTATTCATTTTTTCAATGAAGCTCAATCTAATTTTGCAGGAAAATCATTTGGTGCTGATTTAACTATAGTTGTATTCACTTTTTTTGTATTTATGATTCCGGAATCTTTGAAACTAAAAATAAAATATTGGTGGATTTTAATTCCTCTGACCTTTTTCATTGCAATTGCTTTTACTTTTCCGCTATTTCTTTACATGCGAGAAAAAACATTGGAAAATAACAAAAAAAATAAAATCTAATATTAAGTTACATTTATAACAGATTTTAATCAATAATTATTGAATTGATTTTTTTATGAAGCGTTTCTATTCATTCAGTAAGATTTTTAGCTTTTCCCTGACGTAATTGTAATATCCAATCATTGAGTTTTGTATTATTTACCGTTTGATTAAAATTTTCATCACTCAAAAAAGTATGGTTATCACCATTTGCATAAAAAACTTTCCAATTATCTAGATCATCTAGAATATTATTTTTTAAATCAATAAGTCCAATTTTAAAAACCTCTCCACTAATTAAGTTAGTGGGTGGATACGTACAATTATTTTGACCAAAACTATAAAACATACGAATAATTTCATCTCCGTAATAACTTAAAAGACCAAAGTTAACATTTGGTAATTTTAGAGATAAATACTCATATAATTTTTGAAGATCATGCTCATAATTTTTTTGAACTGTCTCATCTAAATCTGAAGGTAAGGCTACATTTATATTCCATAATGAATCCGAATTCCATATATCAGCCAAGCAAGGGGAGAGAATTGTTTCGTCCATAAAAACAGGTGCTGCATCTACCAATACAGTGGTAGGTATGTTCTTTGCTAATATGTCTGTCAATTGAAATGTATTGGACATTACCCCATATCCACCACCACTTGATCCCATAAGAACAATTTCACTAATCGTTCCATTGGCATCAAAATAATCCTTTAAGTCTTTGAGTATAATGGTAAAGTTATTGAAGCCGACCATACTTTGGTTTTTGGGCCCATTATTTGGCACATTTGCAGTTGAATTGGTACCTGAATGAACATCTCCTGTGGCATAAGGGACAAATACAAGATTCCAGTCCTTGAATTGATTTTGATCAGAATTTCGATTGATTAAAAGAGATTTATCTGAAGCTACTCTATTTAAAAAATCTTCCTCAGAGTATCTATCTAGGTTTTGAATACATGTAAGTTGATTAAAACATGCACCACCACCATCTAGAAATATCAGTAGTTTTTTAGAGTTAGGGTTTAAAATGACGCCATAACCCATAGATTCTCCATTACGAGACTTCATTTGACTTCTACTGACCCAAGTGGTTTCATTTGGGGTGTTGTTTGCGATTTTTAAAAGAGTAAGTTCTTCATTTAAAACTACTTCTGTAATAGGTTTGTCTTTGTTACATGAAATAAAAATAAAGAGACTGAATAAAAAAAGAAATAAATTTTTCATAATGTAGGGGTTTAAAATTCATTGAAATTTATAAAAATTAAAATAAAAGATTCTTTTATTTAGTAATATAATATTACAACATTTTTGCAAAAAAAGTTAAGGTATAATTTGGAAATAGACTAGGATTGGTAATTTTTACAATATCTTTTAAGACTAAATCGGGTCTTGTAGTTGCTAATTCATAATAAATAATCCCTCCTGTTTTTCCTTTTTTAGTTGATGATGTATAAATATGATCATTTTGAAATGCTTTAAATCTAGCATAGAGGTTATTGCTTTTCAATAATTGTTCTTTTGATGAAAAATATCCTGGTGCAATCCAAAAATCAGCAGCACCCCCTTTGTCAAAAACACTTTCAAAACTCAAAGATAAACTTCCCTTCCCTTTGGTGTCTTTCCATAAGTAATTTAAATTAGCATCTTTTAAAAACTGTGCTTCAAAACTTTCGCCAGCAGGTAAGTTCCAGATGTCATTACTCATAATTGCACCAGACAGGATGCTCCCTTTTTTTATAGATTTTAATGCCTTTTTCTTTACGGCTATATAATTTGCTTCTATGACATTAAAAATACTATCTGCTTGTTTTTCTTTGTCAAATAAAACACCAAAAAACTTAATCCATTCAGCTCTTCCTAGCGGGTTTTCTTCTAACCAATCTCCATTATAGACAACCTTAATTCCAGCTTTTTCTATTGTATTTAAAGTTTTATCTGCAGATGAAACGCCATAACCTACAACTAATTCAGGATTTAAATCCAATAAAATTTCTGTATTTATTGAACTTTCGTTTCCAATTTCTGTAATCTTACCTGCCTCTAATAAATTTCTTGTTTTTTCTGAAGACACATACTTACCAAAAGGAAACCCAATAATAGCCCTTTCTTCATTTAACAACTCTACCATTGGAATATGAGTTGTAGACGTTACTACTATTTTATTTACAGGAACTAAAATTTCTTGATTAAAAGAATCATTTAAAGTTTTATCATTATTTTTCTCAATAGTATAAATGAAAATTTCTTTAGAATTTTGAAAAGCAGATTTAATAATTAATTTTTTTATTCCATTTTCATCAATAATATCAAAACCTTTTGCGTATTTTATTTTGGAAGATTTTGTTTTTAATAATACTGTATTTATTTCTTTTTTACAAGAAACAGAAACTATAAGAAATAGTACAGATAAAACTTTTAGAAAAAAAAAATTCATTTCATTTAATTTAATAACAAGATTACAAAACAATATTGTAATAACAATATTTAAATTATATTTGAGCCGATTTTAGGTTTTGATATAAAAATTCATTTTGTATCAAATTAAAAGGGAATCTGGTGAAAATCCAGAACTGTTCCCGCAACTGTAAGTTAATGCTGTTTTTTCAGCACCTCATTAGAGGATGTTACTTAAACTCTAGCCACTGTATGTACTAAATACTTTAGTATAAATGGGAAGGCATAGTAACATAAGAACAAGTCAGGAGACCTGCCAATAATCATGAGTTAAAAACTTTCGGGATAAAAGTTTATGTACTACTATTTTACTGTACACGAAATTTACCTGATTTATTGTAAATCAAATTTATTAATTGATGAAAAAACAAATCTTAATTGCAGGTGTTTTGGCAAGTAGTCTTGTCAGCACAAATCTTTTTGCACAATCGCAAAATGAACAAGTAGAAAAATTAGACGAAATTGTAGTAACTGCAACGAAGTTTAATTTAAAGAAAGAAAATTCTGGAAAAGTAATTACAAAAATTACACAGAAACAATTAAAAAATAATGCAGGAAAAACAGTCATTGAAATTTTAAATACTGTTGCAGGTATAGATGTTAGAGGTGTAAACGCAAATGCTTCAGAACCAAGAAGTATAAATATTCGTGGTGGAAGAAGTAGACAAGTTTTAGTTCTAATTGACGGTGTTCCAGTTACAGATCAATCTGCCATAAATCAAGAATTTGATTTACGTCTATTAACCCTAAGTCAAATAGAATCTATAGAGATTTTAAAAGGAGCTTCGTCTACTTTATATGGTTCTGGTGCTGCCACTGCAGTAATCAATATAGTTTTAAAGACCGCTTCTAATGATAGTGTTTCAGGATCGTTTGAGACAAGTTCAGGTACAAATAATACAGTGAATACATCAGGAAGTATATTTTCTGATAAAAATCAAAACTTAAGCTTGAATGGAACCCTAGGGAGTCTTAATTATTTGGGTTCATTTAGTATAACTGGTGTAGATGGAATGTCGTCTTCAAAAAGTAATTCAACTTCAAATTTTGAAAATGATCGCTATTACTCAAAAAATGGATTGTTGAAATTGGGTTATAAAATGAATGAAAAACTAAGCATAAATACTTTCCTAAATTATGACGAATTTGAGTATGATTTTGATGCAGGTGCATTTTCTGATAGTGATGTAAATACGGGAAATCAAGAGCAATTTAGAATAGGAATCAAACCAAAATATAACTACAAAAATGGGGAAGTTTATTTGTTAGCTTCAGTAAATGTTGTCGAGAGAAATTTACAACAGTTTAATTCATTCTCGAATACTTTAGATGCCTATCAATTTGAAGGTAGAAGCTTAAATATTGACTTTGTTCATCAATATGAATTTTCTTCAAAGTTTCAACTTATCACAGGACTAAATTATCAAGAACACTCAAATCATTCTACAACACCGTTTGCAACTATTGATAAAGAAAGAGCGAATTTTAATACAATAGACCCCTATGTTAGTTTTGTATACGTTTCAAATAGAGGCTTGAGTTTAAATTTTGGTGGACGTTATAACATTCACAATGTATATGGAAATGAGTTTGTTTATGATGGAAACACTGCGTATAACTTTCGCATAAACGATGATAATTCTATAAAAGTTTTAGCTTCATACAGCACTGCTTTTATTGCGCCAAGTTTATATCAATTATATGATGGTTTTTCTGGGAATATAAATTTAAATCCTGAGTCTAATAAAACAATTGAAGCTGGTTTTGAGTATCGTTTTAAAGATTGGTTTTCTATGGACGCTGTCTATTTTAAAAGAACTGAAACCGATGCAATTGTTTATGATAATTCAACTTATAAATATCAAAATGGATCTTCTAATGCAGATGGATTAGAAATAAATTCTAAAATTTCTCCTTCAAATATTTTAACTTTGATGACTTCCTATACCTATGTAAATAAAAATAAGTTAGAAGATTTTAATGACTATATTCCTAAACACAAATTGGTATCAACTTTAGAAGTTGAACCATTTAAAAATTTATTTTTTAGTCTTACATACAGAAATGTAGGAGACCGAACAATTTTTGACAGGTATGGTTCATTCGGGACTGCTGGTAGTGATGTTGTTTTACCAAAATATCAAGTAATAGATTTTATGACAAATTATAAATTGTTAAAGGATACTGTTACCTTTTTTGCTGCAGTAACTAATATTTTAGATGAAGATTATGATGATATTTTAGGGTTTTCTACCCGAGGTAGAAATTATAAAATTGGAGTGAGATTACAATTTTAACATTCGATAAATAAAGTGTAAATGAAAAGGCTCTAAATCTTGGAGCCTTTTCTTATAGTATTTTTTTCACCTCTCTTTTAATAATTGCAATAGCAGTTTTTGTTGGTGGTGATGTTTGAGAATAAGTGATTAAAACATTTTCTCTGAAGTTATTGGCAGTGTCTGAAGTTTCTGCAAGTTGTTTTAGTTTATTTATAATTCCATTTTTAGTTGCTAAAATAGCAACCCAAGAATCGTCGGAAATGTAGATTTGCTGAACTAAGTTATGTTCAAATTCTTGTTCTACATTCGCTAGTAGTAATTGTAAATAATCTTGCGTGTTTTCAGAGAGTGGTTTTATTCTAACTAACATTTTTATAGGATTAATTCGCTCACAAAATAATACCATTCGCTCATATGCTTTCAGCTTTACAGGCAGCGAATTTTTTTTACTTTTAGATAAAAGCTCTAGCTTTTTTGAAATATTTTGTTGTTTGACAAATCCATTAAACATATAATAAGATACTAAACCTGTAACTACAGCAGGTAGAATATAAGCGAAACTTTCTACAAATGTATTTTCCATTGAATACTATTTTTATAAAACAAATGTACTTTTTTAACTGTAAAAATTGTGAATAAAAAAAATGTATCTCATATTATTAATAGTAAAGAATACTTAAATTCACATTTTAAATACTTCTAAATAAGATCTTTTGAATAATTACTTAAATTCATTAAACGAAGCACAAAAACAAGCTGTTCTACAAAAAGACGGTCCAATGATTATTATTGCGGGTGCAGGTTCTGGTAAGACGCGTGTTTTAACATACAGAATTGCACATCTAATGCAGAAAGGTGTAGATGCATTTAATATTTTATCGCTCACATTTACCAATAAAGCTGCAAGAGAAATGAAGGAAAGAATTGCAGGAGTTGTTGGTGTTAGTGAAGCTAAAAATCTGTGGATGGGTACTTTTCATTCTGTTTTTGCAAGAATTTTACGATCAGAAGCAGATAAGTTAGGCTTTCCCTCAAATTTTACTATTTATGATACCCAAGATTCTGTAAGATTGATAAGTTCGATTATCAAAGAAATGAATTTAGATAAAGAACGGTACAAACCAAAACAAATTTTAGGCAGAATTTCTTCATTTAAGAACAGCTTAATAACAGTTAGAGCATATTTTAATAATGCTGATTTGCAGGAAGCAGATTTACATGCCAGTAGACCAAAAGTTGGAGATATTTATAAAGAATATGTTGAGAGGTGTTTTAAGTCTGGTGCAATGGATTTTGATGATTTATTATTAAGAACCAATGAATTATTAGCACGTTTTCCAGACTCTTTAGCAAAATATCAAAATCGTTTTAGGTATATTATGGTTGATGAATATCAAGATACAAATCATTCACAATATTTAATAGTAAAAGCTTTAGCTGATCGTTTTCAGAATATTTGTGTAGTTGGTGATGATTCTCAAAGTATCTATAGTTTTAGAGGAGCAAACATTCAAAATATATTAAATTTTCAAAAAGATTACCCTGATGTTAACACTTTTAAACTTGAGCAAAATTATCGTTCTACGAAAAATATTGTCAATGCCGCTAACTCCCTAATATCAAAAAATAAAACAAAATTAGACAAAGAAGTTTGGACAAGTAACGACTCAGGAGATGCTATCAATGTGATGCGTACAATTTCTGATGGAGAGGAAGGTCGTTTTGTGGCACAATCTATTTGGGAAAACCAAATGAACCATCAATTAAGTTCAGATAATTTTTGCGTACTTTACAGAACAAATTCACAATCTAGAGCAATTGAAGATGCTTTGCGTAAAAAAGGAATTGACTATAAAATTTATGGTGGAATTTCTTTTTATCAAAGAAAAGAAATCAAAGATATTTTATCTTATTTACGTGTTCTTATCAATCCAAATGATGAAGAAGCATTAAAAAGAATTATCAATTACCCTGCAAGAGGTATCGGCGCTACTACAATAGACAAACTAACAATAGCAGCAAATCATTATAAAAAATCGATTTTCGACATTATAAAATACATAGACAAAATTGATCTAAAAATAAATTCAGGAACTAAAAACAAACTTCAGAATTTTATGAATATGCTTTTGCGATTGCAAATAGAGTTGCAAACAAAAAACGCATTTGAAATTGCTGAAGTAGTTGTAAAACAAACACAATTAATTAAAGATTTAGAAAAAGATGGAACACCAGAAGCTGTAAGTAAAGTAGAGAATGTTCAGGAGCTTCTTAATGGAATTAAAGATTTTATAACTGATAAAATAGAACAAGGTGAAGATACTTCTTTAACTTCTTTTTTAGAAGATGTTGCTTTGGCTACAGATTTTGATGCCAAAAAGGATAATGCTAAACCAAGTGTATCTTTAATGACCATTCATCAATCTAAAGGACTAGAGTATTTGTATGTTTATATTGTTGGTTTAGAAGAAAACTTATTTCCATCAGCAATGAGTATGAATACTAGAAGTGAATTAGAAGAGGAGAGAAGGTTATTTTATGTAGCATTAACCAGAGCAGAAAAAGTAGCCTATCTATCTTATGCACAAACTAGATATCGATGGGGTAAATTAGTAGATGCTGAACCTAGTAGATTTTTAGAAGAGATAGATGATCAATATCTACATTATATAACTCCAAAAACCTCAGAGCCCTCAATTAATAATTTTGTCGACAAAAGCATTTTTGACGATGCACCCAAAGGAATTCGTTTTCAAAAACCAATTCAACGTAAAAAAATAGAACGCGATTTAATAAAAAAGAAAGAAATTATACTCCCTAAAAATTTAAAAAAGGTTTCACTTACAACGTCAAAAACAAATTTATTTGATAAAAAAATAGTTATTGGAAATATCGTTGAACATAATAGATTTGGTAGAGGAGAAGTTATTTCTTTAGAAGGAAATGGTCCAAATAAAAAAGCAGAAATTAAATTTGGAACCGTTGGAAAAAAGAAATTATTATTACAATTTGCAAAATTAAAAGTGATTGGTTAAAAATCTTCAATAAAACTAAAAATAAATTCCTATTTTGCAGTTTAAATTTTAGTAAGAGTCAAACTCGTCCCGACTAGAGCAAATCTAGACCTTAATTATAAATTTCTAAATACTATTTGATAGTAAGAGACTTCTCAAAAATAAATAAATGACGTTCGATTTAGAGTACAATTCAGAAAGACCATTAATGATTATTCCAGAATATGGAAGACATATTCAAAAATTAGTAGACCATTGTTTAGCTTTAGAAACTAAACAGGAACGAGATAAAATGGCAAAGGCAATAGTAGATGTGATGGGTAATTTACAACCACATTTACGTGATGTTCCTGATTTTAAACATAAATTATGGGATCAGCTCTACATAATGTCAGATTTTAAATTAGATGCAGAATCTCCATATCCTAAACCATCTAAAGAAGAATTACAGGAAAAACCTGAAGCTTTAGCCTACCCAAAATCAGCATCAAGATATCGTTATTATGGAAATAATATACAAACAATGATAAATATTGCTTTAAGTTGGGAAGAAAGTGATAAAAAAGAAGCATTGGTATTTACAATTGCCAATCATATGAAAAAATGCTATTTAAACTGGAATAAAGATACAGTTGATGATGCCGTAATTTTTAAGCATTTACATGACTTATCTGACGGTAAGTTAGATCTTCGAAATACTGAAGAAGCACTTTCTGAAAGTAAAAATTTATTAAGAAAACTTCGTACTCAAGGGAAAAACCACAATAACCCTAAAAATAATTACAAGAAACCACACCACAATAATCAACACAAAAACAGAAAAAGATAAGAGACTATGGCATCATTTAAAATTGAAGGCGGTCATAAATTAAATGGAACAATCACTCCTCAAGGAGCAAAAAATGAAGTCTTACAAATAATTTGTGCAGTTTTACTAACTTCAGAAAGAGTTGTAGTTCACAATGTTCCAGATATTATTGATGTTAATAAGTTAATCTTTATTCTTGGAGAATTGGGTGTAAAAGTCGAAAAATTGCATCGAAACTCTTATGCTTTTCAAGCAGATGAAATTAATTTAGAATATTTAGAATCAACAAGTTTTAAAAAAGATGGAAGCTCCTTACGAGGTTCAATTATGATTGTTGGTCCATTATTGGCAAGATTTGGTAAAGGATATATTCCTCGACCTGGAGGAGATAAGATTGGTCGTAGAAGATTAGATACCCATTTTGAAGGTTTTATTAGATTGGGTGCAAAATTTAGGTATAATAAGGAAGAGCACTTTTATGGTGTTGAAGCTGAAGAATTACAGGGTGTAGAAATGTTATTAGATGAAGCCTCTGTTACTGGAACTGCCAATATTTTAATGGCATCTGTTTTAGCAAAAGGAACTACAAAAATATACAATGCAGCCTGCGAACCTTACATTCAACAATTGTCTAAAATGTTAAATTCTATGGGTGCAAAAATTTCTGGGGTAGGTTCTAATTTATTAGTTATTGAAGGTGTTGAATCCCTGGGTGCTACTGAACACAGAGTCTTACCAGATATGATTGAAATTGGTTCTTGGATAGGTGTTGCAGTGATGACCCGATCGGAGTTAACTATAAAAAATGTAAGCTGGGAAAATCTAGGGCAAATTCCAAGTGTCTTTAAAAAATTAGGAATTAAATTAGAGAAAAAAGGAGATGACATCTACATTCCTAAACAAGAATCTTACGAAATACAAAATTATATAGATGGTTCGGTTTTAACTGTTTCAGACGCTCCTTGGCCAGGCTTTACACCAGACTTATTAAGTATAGTTTTAGTCATTGCAACTCAAGCCAAAGGGACAGTTTTAATTCATCAAAAAATGTTTGAAAGTCGTTTGTTTTTTGTGGATAAGTTAATTGATATGGGTGCGAAAGTAATTTTATGTGACCCACATAGAGCAACTGTAATTGGTCAGAATTTTAAAAGTTCGTTAAAAGCTACAAAGATGACTTCACCAGATATAAGAGCGGGAATTTCTTTATTAATTGCTGCATTATCTGCGAATGGAACGAGTATTATTAACAACATCGAACAAATAGATAGAGGTTATGAAAATATCGAAGCTCGTTTAAAATCTATTGGTGCTAAAATTGAAAGAATAGAAGATTAAGAATTTATAACAATGTAAAAATACAAAATAGTGTCAGTTTGACACTATTTTTTTGATGGCAACATTTTTGCGTATAAATAATGTATAATTTAATGATTGTAAACGAATGAGTAAGAAAGAAGATTTAAAAGAAAAAGAAACTACTTCAGTAGATGAAGTCAGTCAAACACAAGATGATCAAGAGATTGTAGAAGAAAATATCAAAGAAGAGCCAACTCCTGAAGAGTTAATCAAAGTTGAAAAGGATAAGTTTTTACGTCTTTTTGCAGAGTTTGAGAATTATAAAAAAAGAACAACTAGAGAACGTATTGAACTTTTTAAGACGGCAGGACAAGAAGTAATGACATCTTTACTGCCAGTTGTAGATGATTTTGAACGTGCTTTGTCACATATCGATGATGACAAAGAAGCAGAAGAATTAAGAAAGGGAGTTTTGCTAATTTATCAAAAATTTTACAAGACTTTAGAGCAAAAAGGGCTGTCAAAAATAGAAACCAATTCAGGAGATACCTTTGATGCAGAAATTCATGAAGCAATTACACAAATTCCAGCTCCAACTGATGATTTAAAAGGAAAAGTAATTGATTGTATTGAAAAAGGATACAAGCTAGGTGATAAAATTATACGTTATCCAAAAGTGGTAATAGGACAGTAAATAAACATACAGTAGTTGAAAAAACTGATAACTGAGATCAAAAAACATGGCAAAACAAGATTTTTACGAAGTATTAAACATTTCTAAATCGGCATCACAAGCAGAAATAAAAAAAGGCTATAGAAAAATGGCTATTAAATATCACCCAGATAAAAATCCTGGTGATAAAACTGCGGAAGAAAATTTTAAAAAAGCAGCTGAGGCTTATGAAATTTTAAGTGACGAGAATAAAAAAGCAAGATATGATCAATATGGTCATCAAGCCTTCGATGGACCTCAGGGCGGTGGCGGTTTTGGTGGTGGCGGAATGAATATGGATGATATATTCAGTCAATTTGGAGATATTTTTGGAGGTGGTGGCTTCGGAGGTTTTGGCGGTGGCGGTGGTCAACGACAAGCTCGTGTAAAAGGGAGCAATTTGCGTATTCGTGTAAAACTTACTTTAGAAGAAATTGCTAGAGGAGTAGAAAAGAAAGTAAAAGTTCGAAGAAAAGTTCAAGCAGACGGAGTGACTTATAAAACATGTCCTACTTGTAATGGTTCTGGCCAGCAAATGAGAATAACCAACACTATTTTAGGAAGAATGCAAACTGCTTCAACTTGTTCTACTTGTATGGGGTCAGGAGAAATAATTCACAACAAACCTAATGGCTCAGACTCACAAGGTTTGATTGTAACAGAAGAAACTGTTACGATCAATATACCTGAAGGAGTTACAGAAGGAGTTCAATTAAAAGTAGGTGGAAAAGGAAACGATGCTCCAGGGAAAAAATCAATTTCTGGAGATTTATTAGTTTTAATTGAAGAAATCCCTCATGAAACTTTAAAAAGAGAAGGGAACAACATTCATTATGATCTTTATGTTAATTTTTCAGAAGCTGTTTTAGGAACAAGTAAAGAAGTTAATACGGTTACTGGTAAAGTTAAAATTAAAATTGATTCTGGAACTCAATCTGGTAAAATATTAAGATTAAAAGGGAAAGGTTTGCCAAGCATAGAAAGTTATGGAACAGGGGATTTCTTAATTCATATAAATGTATGGACACCAAAGGAGTTAAATAAAGAGCAAAGAAGGTTTTTTGAAAAGATGTCTGACGATGAAAATTTTACTCCAAGTCCAAATAAGTCGGATAAATCATTTTTTGAAAAAGTAAAAGACATGTTTTCTTAAACATATGTAAATATTATATAGTTGAATACCTCTTTTTCATGAAAAATATTTTTAACAAAGGTAGTATTAAGCTATATTTACACCGTTGTTAAACAATTAACAACATTTCTTTTTCATAGCAATTTTTTTCCCACTCAAAGTTTGAGTGGGTTTTTTCTTTACAAATATTGAAACAACAACAAAATACAAGATCTCTCTATCTTAAATATATTTAATTTTAACAGAAAATAAGTTCATTAGAAAACTTTATTAATCAAGTTAAAATTCGAGATACTTTGTTTTTTAAATATCAATTTTAGAACTATTTATTCAATTTTAAAAAAAAAGCTATATACGCAAATAAAATTTACAATTAATTAAGGTACTTAGTCATTTTATCAGTTAATTGATGGCAGGATATTAGCTTATTTTTTTAATAAAACTTTGTAGTTTTTTATTAGTCATAATTTTTTATGATAAAACCCTTAAATTATTTGAATAAAATTAAAAAAACAACAATTTTATAACATTATAAGAAAAAAAAATAATTAGGTGTTTTTTTTACACGAAAATACTTGGTTAGTATTAAATTCTATTATATATTTGTATAGTTATTAAGAAATTAATAAGTTTTTCTTTTTCATAGCAATTTTTCGCACTCATATTTTGAGTGGGTTTTTTTATGAATAATGAATGATTTAAAAACAGTATAGAAATTGCGAATTTACCTTATCGTCACGCTATTCGTGAAGGAAAGTCCGAACACCAAAGAGTATCATAGCGGATAACATCCGTCCAACGTAAGTTGAGGACAAGTGCAACAGAAAGAATGTACAGTTAGGCTGTAGTGAAACCAGGTAAACTCTATGAGGTGCAATGCCATGTAAATTAGAGCTTGAGAGCTTCTCGCTCGATTCTAAAGGGTAGGCAGATAGATTCTAAAAGTAATTTTAGAACTAGATAAATGATAAGGACCTTTTAAGGAACAGAATTCGGCTTATTAATTCGCATTTTCTATACTGTTTTTAAATTAAAAATTACGAAATCTCTATTTTAATCAATTAAATTTTAAAGAATATAAAAACATTTTCTTCTTATACGTTTATAAGAGTTATCTATGTATTTGTCTTTTAAAATTGAGATAAAAAATGTAATTTTGAGGGCGTTAAATAAAACAAAAAAACTTTTAACTTCTGACATAAAATTAATTTATAATTCAGACCCAAATCAAAGATTTTTTTTCATGAATATTTATAAAGATTACCTTAAGCAAATAAAAGAACGAAAACTTCTAGGTCTTCATCCACAACCAATTGATGATTCAATATTATTAATTAAAATCATTGAGCAAATTAAAGATTTAGAAAACGAATATAGAGAAGATTCTCTCAACTTTTTTATCTACAATGTTTTGCCAGGAACAACAAGTGCTGCTGTTGTAAAGGCTGATTTTTTAAAAGAAATTATCTTAGGAGATTCTTTCGTAAAAGAAATATCATCTTCTTTTGCTTTTGAGCAATTATCTCATATGAAAGGTGGCCCTTCAGTAGCTGTTTTATTAGATCTAGCTTTGGGGTCTAATTTATCTATTGCAAGAGAAGCTGCAAATGTTTTAAAAACTCAGGTTTTTCTATATGAAGCCGATACAACTCGTTTGGAAAAAGCATTTAATAATGGGAATGTAATTGCGAAGGAGATCATAGAGAGTTACGCCAAAGCTGAGTTTTTTACAAAACTTCCTGAAATTCCTGAAGAAATCAAGATTGTTACTTTTGTTGCAGGAATAGGAGATATTTCAACAGATTTATTATCACCTGGAGGTGACGCTCATTCTAGATCCGATAGAGAACTTCATGGTCAGTCTCTATTTGAGCATAACAAAGAGCAACAAAACGAATTGCTAGCTCTCCAAAAACAACATCCAGATAAGCGAGTGATGTTAATTGCAGAGAAAGGTACAATGGGTGTTGGTTCATCTAGAATGTCAGGTGTAAATAATGTTGCATTGTGGACAGGTATAAAATCAAGTCCTTATGTTCCATTTATTAATATTGCACCAATTATTGCTGGTACGAATGGGATTTCTCCGATTTTTTTAACAACCGTTGGTGTAACAGGTGGTATTGGTATTGATCTTAAAAACTGGGTAAAGCAGAAAGATTCTGATGGTAATATTTTAAGAGATGCTGATGGAGAATACATTTTAAAAGAAAAATATTCTGTTGCTACAGGAACTGTTCTTACTGTCAATACTAAAGATAAAAAATTGTATAATGGTAATCAGGAATTAGTGGATATTTCTGCATCATTAACACCTCAAAAAAAAGAATTTATAAAAGCTGGAGGTTCGTACGCTATTGTATTTGGTAAAAAACTTCAAACATTTGCATCAAAAGTTCTAGGGATTGACGTTATACCTGTCTATGCAACATCAAAAGAAATTTCTATTGAAGGACAGGGACTTACTGCCGTAGAAAAAATATTTAATAAAAACGCAGTTGGTATCACACCAGGTAAAGTATTACATGCTGGTTCTGATGTTCGTGTTGAGGTAAATATTGTAGGTTCGCAAGATACAACTGGTCTTATGACCTCTCAAGAATTAGAGATGATGGCTGCAACAGTAATTTCTCCAATTGTTGATGGTGCATACCAATCAGGTTGTCATACTGCTTCAGTATGGGATGAAAGGTCTAAGGCAAATATACCTAGACTTATGAAGTTTATGAATGACTTTGGTTTAATTACAGCACGTGATCCCAAAGGAAAATACCATGCAATGACCGATGTTATCCATAAAGTTCTTAATGATATAACTATCGATGACTGGGCAATAATTATTGGAGGAGATTCTCATACAAGAATGTCTAAAGGTGTCGCTTTTGGAGCAGATTCTGGAACTGTTGCTTTAGCGTTAGCTACCGGTGAAGCTTCAATGCCAATTCCTCAATCAGTGAAAGTTACTTTTAAAGGAGAAATGAAAAATTATATGGATTTCAGAGATGTAGTTCATGCCACCCAATCTCAAATGCTTACTCAGTTTGGAGGAGATAACGTATTCCAAGGAAGGGTTATTGAGGTTCATATTGGAACTCTTACTGCTGATCAAGCATTTACATTTACAGATTGGACTGCAGAAATGAAAGCTAAAGCTTCCATATGTATATCTGAAGATGACACTTTAATCGAGTCTTTAGAGATTGCAAAAGGTAGAATCCAGATTATGATTGACAAAGGAATGGATAATCATAAGCAAGTTCTTCAAGGGTTAATTGACATCGCAAATAGAAGAATAGCTGAGATTAAATCAGGTGATAAACCTGCTTTAGCCCCAGATGAAAATGCAAATTACTTTGCTGAGGTTGTGATTGATCTAGACCAAATAGGAGAACCAATGATTGCCGATCCGGATGTAAATAACGAGGATGTTTCTAAACGTTATACACACGATACAATTAGACCATTGTCTTACTATGGTGGAACTAAAAAAGTAGATTTAGGATTCATTGGATCTTGTATGGTTCATAAAGGAGATATGAAAATTTTGGCTCAAATGCTAAAGAATATTGAATCTCAGACAGGTAAGGTTGAATTTAAAGCACCCTTAGTCGTTGCACCTCCAACGTATAATATTGTTGACGAATTAAAAGATGAAGGGGATTGGGAAGTTTTAGTGAAGTATTCAGGTTTTGAATTTGATGATAGTGCCCCAAAAGGTTTGGCTCGAACAAAATACGAAAACATGTTGTATCTAGAACGTCCAGGATGTAACCTATGTATGGGGAATCAAGAAAAGGCTGAACCAGGTGATACTGTAATGGCTACTTCTACACGTCTTTTTCAAGGAAGAGTTGTTAAAGATTCTAGTGAGAAAAAGGGAGAATCTTTATTATCATCTACACCAGTAGTTGTATTGTCTACAATTTTAGGTAGAACACCTACTATGAATGAATATGAAGCAGCTGTTGATGGTATTGTATTAACAAAATTTAAGCCTTCTTTGAAGCAATTAGTTAGATAATAAAAATAAAAACTTTATTTATTACAAAAACCTAAGCTTTAAACTTGGGTTTTTTTTATTGTTTTTAGTTGAAGGTTAATTTTATAAACATATTTTTAAGTAAGAGGTATAGATACTACCAATACAAATAAAATTTTCGAAGCTATTATATAATTATGAATTCAGAAAAATTTAATCAATTTTTAAATCAGCTATCAAAAAAGGGTTTGCCGGTAATTGATGTTAATATTTCAATGAATAAATATATTAAAATAGATCTTTCTGTAAAAAATAAAGAAGAATTTGATTTTGATATTTCATCCTCTAGAGAATGGGAGAACTATCTTCATTCATATCTAAATAGAGGTAATTCTGAAGTAGCTTTTGGAGGTTATCTAGAACAAAGAAATATATATGATAGGAGTGATTATTTTAAAAACTTGAAAGAAGATGATAGAAGAAATATTCATTTAGGAATTGATCTATGGTGCAAGCAAGACACCAAAGTACTAGCAGTATTAGATGGCGAAATTCATAGTTTTAGAGATAATAATAACTATGGAAATTATGGACCAACTGTAATATTAAAGCATAAAATTGATGGACAAAAATTTTATACGTTATATGGTCATTTATCTTTATCATCTATTACAAAACTTACGGAAGGTAGTAAAATTTTAAAAGGAACTACCATAGGTTTTATAGGGGATTCTTCAGTAAATGGTGACTATTCTCCTCATTTACATTTTCAAATTATTAGAGATATAGAAAACTATTTTGGAGATTATCCTGGTGTAGCTTCTAAAAAAAATATTCAATTTTATAAAAATAATTGCCCGGATCCGAATCTTTTATTAAAGTTAAACACCCTCAACAACTAAATGAGTTGTTATTATTTAAACCCTATATTTATGAAATTACCTCATCTATAGAATTCAAAATAATTTCACAACCCATATAAATTTCTTTATCTGAAATTGTAAGTGGAGGAGTAATTCTCATTGCTTTTCCCTCAAATAGCAAAAAGAATAAAATCAACCCTTTTTCTAAACATTTATGTATCACTTTTGCTGCCAAATCTGGAGTATCTAAAATTGCCGCTAACATTAACCCTTTTCCTCTAATTTCTTTAATTGAAGAATGTTGTAAGTTTTTTCTGATTATTTTTTCTTTTCTCAGAGACTCTTTAATTAAGTTAGCATTAAATATTTCGGTAACTGTTGCACAACCTGCGGCAGAAATTACTGGATGACCAGCAAATGTTGAGATATGTCCTAACTTAGGATTCTCTTTTAATAGATTCATGTTTTCAAAAGAGGAAATAAAAGCACCAATTGGCATTCCACCCCCTAAACCTTTACCTGTAACTATGATATCTGGAATTACATTGTAGTTCTGAAATCCCCAAAATTTTCCTGTTCTACCTATTCCTGTTTGTATTTCATCTAAAATTAACAAAGCACCAACTTCTGTGCATCGTTGCTTTACTTTTAATAAAAAATCGTCTAGGGGTGTAATAAAACCTGCACCTCCTTGAATTGTTTCTAATATTATTGCAGCAGTTTTAGAAGTTATTTTATTGAGTTCTTTTGGATTGTTAAATTCGATAAACCTTGTGCCAGGAATTAAAGGTCTAAATGCTGTATTTTGTTTTTCAACACCTGAAACACTCATAGAACCCATTGTATTTCCATGATACGAGTTTTTTGCAGCGATTATCTCTGCTCTATTTGTAACTCTTTTTGCTAATTTTAAAGCGCCTTCTGTTGCTTCTGTTCCGGAATTAGTAATGTAAACAGAATTTAAATTTTTGGGAGAATTTTCCACTAATAATTTACACAATTCTACCTGTGGTTGTTGAATAAACTCTCCATAAACCATTACATGAGTATATGCATCTAGCTGATTTTTAATAGCTTTTGTGACTTTTGGATGATTATGGCCTAAACTATTTGCAGAAACTCCAGCAACAAAATCTAAATATTTTTTAACTGAAATATCGTAAATAAAACTTCCTTTTGCTTTAGAAATTTCAATAGAAAGCGGGTGTGGTGATGTTTGTGCTTGATATTTGAAAAAATCTTTTTTCAAATTTTATTGTTTTTAGTAAATAAATTCTGTTTAGGATCATTTTGAATCTTCTTTTTTTTATCTATTGGTTTAGAATATTCTGTTGTTTCATCCTCTTTAACAAAAATATCTTTCTTAGTTTTTGGTTGTTCGTCTTCACGCCAAACAAACCCTTTTAATTCTCTTACATCATCTGGTAATTGTGATGGAGGGTATGTGTTTCCGTCTGAAGTTTTTAAGTATTTTATAGTTTCAATTTGACCTTTTGTAAGAGTAAATTCAATATTACTTGAAACTTCTTTTGTAATTGTTTCTAAAACCTGTGATTCTTCATTTCTGTTAAAATATACTGATTCAGCATTTCCTTTTACTAAAAGTAAACGAAGTTTATTTTTTTCGAATTTACCAAACATATTTCTACCTTTAATTTGATTGAAATCTTTTTTTGAAATAGAATCTTTAGAACTAATGAATGAATTGTTTAATACTTTTAATGAATCTAATTTCTTTGTTTCTGTATTAGAAATTAAATGAATTGTATCTCCGGTAATTTGATTTTGATCAGACCAAATTACAGGATTTTTAAACATTCTTGTTAATCCTAATTTTTCATATGTGTGAATAGAATCACATTTACCCTGTAAATCTGATTTGAAAATTTTTACATTGTGGTAAGTTCTAATGATTCTTTTTTCAGGTTTTCCAGTTATTAATATAGTATCACCATGAATAAACATTGAGTCTTTATCTACAATTGAAATAGCAACTGCTCTTTTAACCATGAAAAGAGAGTCTTTTAATTCGAATATTTCTGCGTAGTTACCTTTTGTTATAAAATTCTTAACAGTATCTATAACTCGGATATTATTTGTGGCAGAAGCAAAACCTTTCTTTTTGTCATAATACAAACTATCTCCTTCAATAGTTCTTTCTTTTAAGTACAATTTTGCACTTTTCACAAAGTGAGAAATATCTGACTTTGTATTGTAAAAACCTCTTTCACAAAAAATTCTATTTTCATTCTGAGTATTGGTAATTGTAGATGGCCCATATAAATAAGTGAGTCCAGAATTTGTGTAATAATCTAAATGATTTGACTCTAAGTTATGCTCTGGGTTAACGACAGTTACTCTTGTTGTTGCTGTAAATTTTTTATTTTCTAAATAGTAATTTCCATTTTTACTTTTTAAAGTATTTGTCTCATCTTTTATTGTTGCAAAGCTTTTGTAATACAATTTTTGATTAAGTCTGTCAAAATGTAATGTATCTGAAGTTAAAGTCATTGTTGGATCTTTCAAAACAACTTTACCCCAAGACAATGCTTGTTTAGAATTTGCATCGTAATCTGTATAGTTACTTGTTTGTGTGATGGTATCACCTTGGTTTATATAAACATTACCAATTGCTTTAAAAAAATTTTTCTCTTTGTAGAACAAGGCTTGCTGACTTCTTAAAATAATGCCATCATGAGTCATCTTAACCTTTCCCAATAATATAGTTGCACCAGGGTATTTTTCTTCATCGACTTCTTGAATTTCAGCTTCGTAATAAATTTTCTTTGATTGTGACAAAGTGCATAATGAAAAAAGTAGAAAAAGTAAAATAAATATTCTTTTCAAAATTATTAGTTTAAAAAAAAAATAATGAAAAGTAGATAGCTATCCATTAAAGTATACTGAAATTTAATAATTTAGAGTAGTAGTAGATTTTAATTCTTAGAGAAAAAAAGCTTCTTTGTTTTATAAAGAAGCTTTTTTAATAGATACTATCATTTAACGTGTAATTGTTTGCTTTCTATCTGGACCAACAGAAACAATAGAGACTGGAACACCAGTTTCTTTTTCAATAAAAGCAACATAGTCTAGAAGACTTTTCGGCAATTGATCTGCAGAAGTCATTTTTGTTAAATCTTCATCCCAACCCTTAAATTCAGTATAATTTACAGAAACATTATCCGGTTCTATATTGTAGGGTAAATGACTAATTTTTTCTCCTTTATAATTATAAGTTGTACAAACTTTCAATGAGTCGAACCCAGATAAAACATCACCTTTCATCATCATTAATTGTGTAACTCCATTTACATCTACAGCATATTTTAGGGCTACTAAATCTAACCAACCACATCTTCTAGCTCTTCCTGTAGTTGCTCCAAATTCATGACCAATTTTGGCCATTTTTTTTCCATCTTTATCGAATAACTCTGTAGGGAAAGGACCAGAACCAACCCGTGTAGTATAGGCTTTAAAAATACCGAAAACTTCACCAATTCTATTTGGTGCTACCCCAAGTCCTGTACAAGCACCTGCAGCTGTTGTGTTGGAAGATGTAACAAAAGGATATGTACCAAAATCTATATCTAATAAAGAACCTTGAGCTCCTTCTGCTAAGATTGATTTCTTTTCTTTAATAGCTGTATTTAAAAATTCCTCACTATCTATAAATGCTAAAGTTCTTAATTTGTCAATTCCTTTACAGAATTCTGCTTCTAATTCCTTTAAATCATATTCAATTTGAACATCAAAGAATTTTAACATCTTAAGATGCTTTTCAGTCAAAGCATCATATTTATCTTTCCAATTATCTAATTCTAAATCTCCAACTCGCATTCCGTTTCTACCAGTTTTGTCCATATAAGTAGGTCCAATTCCTTTTAAAGTAGAACCAATTTTAGCCTTTCCTTTAGAAGTTTCGGAAGCAGCATCTAACAACCTATGCGTAGGTAAAATTAAATGTGCTTTTCTAGAAATTAATAATTTGGAGGTATAGTCTATATCGTGTTGATCAAGGTTTTCTAGTTCTTTTTTAAAGATTACTGGATCAATAACAACTCCATTACCAACTACATTTAAAGCTGTTTTATGAAATATTCCGGATGGTATTGTATGTAAAACATGTTTTCTTCCATCAAAAATTAAAGTATGCCCCGCATTAGGGCCTCCTTGAAAGCGTGCAATAATATCGTAATTTTTAGTAAGTACATCTACTATTTTACCTTTACCTTCGTCTCCCCATTGTAATCCTAGTAATAAATCTACAGCCATTAGTTGTGATAATTTGTTGTTTGAATTGTTGTTTAGTTAATTAAGATTTGTTCTTTTTTGTTCCGTAAAAATAAAGTGAATGATTATGAATGTTAATATCAAAAACTTCTTCTATTGTTTTTTTGATGATTTGAATTCTTGGATCACAAAATTCTTTGACTTCACCAGAATCTGTAAAAATTACATGATCGTGATTTTTATCAAAATAACTTTTTTCATAACGAGCCATCGATTGTCCATCAAACTGATGTTTTCTTACTAGGCCGCAATCTAAGAGTAAATCTATTGTATTATAGAGTGTTGCTCTACTAACTCTATAATTTTTATTTTTCATTTTTATGTAGAGAGATTCAATGTCAAAATGTTCAGCTGCTTCATATATTTCTTGTAGTATAGCATAGCGCTCTGGTGTTTTTCTATGCTTGTTTTCTTCCAAGTATGTAATAAAAACCTTTTTAACTACTTCCTGATTTTCAAGAGAATTACTCATTTATTAATGATTTTAAAAAAACAAATTTACAGTTATTTCTGAATAAAAGAATACTTTTAATCAAATGATATTTATAAAGTATTAACACGTTCTACTTTTTTTATTCCTTCAATTTTTTGAAGGTTTTTTATTAACCTATTCAGTTGAGAACTATTTTTAACACTTATTGAAAGTTTCCCATCAAAAATTCCCTCATCACTTTTAATATTTATGCTGTGAATAAAAACGCCCATGTTATTAGAAATAATTCGTGTTACATCATTTGCCATTCCCTGATTGTCAACTCCTGCTATTTGCAAAATTACTTTAAAATCTTGTTTGGTAGAATCTATCCACTTAGCAGGTATAATTCTGTATGCATAGTTCGATTGAAGTGAGATCGCATTTGAACAATTCATTTTATGAACTTTTATACCATCATTAATCGTAATAAATCCAAAAACTTTATCTCCCGAAATAGGATTACAACATTTTGAAGATGTGTAATCTAATTTTTGTTCCTCTTTACCAAAAACTAGAGCATCATATTTGTGAGAAACTTCCTCTAGATTTGAGTTCTCTTTTTCAACAGTATTCCTTCTTAATTTTGTTTTAAAGAAGTTTAAAATTTTTCTATTGCGCTGCGATACAAAAGATTTTAACTGTGAATTATCTATGGCTCCATTCCCTATTCTAAAGAATAAATCAAAACTTGTTCTTAATTTAAAATAGTTGACTAACTCATTTACAATTTTTTCATTAAAAGAGATTTTTAAATGACGAAGTTTTCGCATTAAAATAGCTTTTCCTTCATCTGAAATTATTTTTTCTTCTTCCTTTAAAGCAGCTCTTATTTTCGCCTTTGCCCTTGCTGTAATTACAAAGTCTAACCATCTTGAGTTGGGTTTTTTATTGGCAGTTGTAATTACTTCGATTTGATCTCCACTTTTAAGCTGATGACTCAAAGGCACAAGCTTTCCATTGACTTTGACTCCTCTACATTTTAAACCTATATCGGTATGTATTGAAAAAGCAAAATCTAAAGCAGTTGCATCTTTGGGGAGTGATTTTAAATCTCCATTGGGTGTAAATACATAAATTTCTTTAGAGTATAAGTTTAGTTTAAAATTTTCTACAAAATCTACTGCATTTAAATTCTGAGTTTCTAATGTTTCTTTTAACTTATTAAGCCAACTTTCTAAACCATCGTCTTTACTTTCTACTTGTTTATATTTAAAATGGGCCGCATAGCCTTTTTCTGCAATTTCATTCATTCTATTTGAACGAATTTGAACTTCTACCCATTGTGAATCTGGGCCAACAACTGTAATGTGAAGTGCCTCATAACCTGTAGATTTAGGCTGAGAAATCCAATCTCTTAAACGAGATGGGTTAGGTTTAAAGTAATCGGTAACAATCGTATAAATCTTCCAGGCATCAAACTTATCATCATTAGAATTAGGTTCATATATAATTCTAATAGCGTACTTATCATAAACTTCATCAAAAGTTACATTTTGAGTAATCATTTTCTTTCGAATAGAATAAATAGATTTAAATCTACCTTTTATTTCATACTCAAAATTCTCTTTATCTAAACCCGACTTTAAAGTATTTTCAAATCGTTTTAAGTATTTTTGTTGATCTGCTTTACTTTCTGTTATTTTATTTAAAATACCTTTATAAGATTCTGGTTCAGTGTATTTCAAACCTAAATCTTCTAGTTCTATTTTAATATTATACAAGCCTAATCTATGAGCTAATGGAGCATAAATATATAACGTTTCTGAGGCAATTTTAACCTGTTTGTTAGCAGGCATTGCATCCATTGTTTGCATATTATGAAGCCTATCTGCAATTTTTATTAAAATAACTCTTACATCATCATTTAATGTTAAGAGCATTTTTCTAAAATTTTCTGCTTGTATAGAGGCATCTTGCTCTTTATTTAATCGTGAGATTTTGGTGAGACCCTTTACAATTTTTGCAATAGTTTTACCAAAAAGATGCTCCATGTCTTCTGTAGTATAATCTGTATCCTCTACAACATCATGCAATAGAGCAGAAGCAATAGAAATTGCATCTAAACCAATTTCATTCGCAACAATTTTTGCAACCGCAATTGGATGAAAAATATAAGGTTCACCTGTTTTTCTTCGTTGTTTAGAATGAGCATCTAAAGAGATGTCAAAGGCTTTTCTTATCATCTCTTTATCCTCTTTAGACAACACCTCATAGGTCCCTTTTAGTAAATCTTTATAACGATTTGCTATTTCTTTATTCTCTTCTTCTATTGTTGCTATATATTCCAAATGTGTGTTTAAAAATTAAAATCTAACTCAAAGTGAAATTAGGAATAAGAATGTTAAGAAACAAGAAATTAAGATTCTAAATTTTTAATTCTATTTAATAAGGTTGGATGTGAATAATATGCAAATACAAAAGCTGGATGTGGGGTTAAATTAGTCAAACTATTTTTTGACATTTTTTTAAGTGAAGTAACTAAAGCTTCTCCTTCAAAAGTGTCTTTTGCAAAATTATCTGCTTGATATTCAAATTTTCTTGACATATAATTCATGAATAATCCCGTGAATTCTGAAATTGGTGAATACAAAATACCAAAGGCTATTAGACCGATGTGAAAACTAGGTCCAGATACTCCTAATGCCTCTGAGAGAATAGGGGAGTTGATAAATAGTGATAATATGTAGAGTGTTAACCCTGAAAGTAAAATGGAAGATATTAGATTAAAAATGATATGCTTTTTTTTATAATGGCCAACTTCATGTGCCAAAACTGCAATAATTTCATCGGTTTCTAAATCATTTATTAAGGTGTCATACAAGGTAATTCTTTTTTGAGAACCGAAACCAGAGAAATAAGCATTTGCTTTCGTAGAGCGCTTAGAACCATCTATAACAAAAATGTTATTGATAGTAAAACCTACTTTTTGGGCATATATTTCTATGGCTGATTTTAACTCTCCCTCTTCTAAAGGACTTTGCTTATTGAATATCGGAACAATTAATTTTGCATAAAACATGTTTAGAAACAAAGAAAAAGTGGCAACAAGAACCCATGAATAAATCCAAAAATTAGATCCTGTCAATTGATAAAACCAAATAACAAGTGATAAAATTCCTCCCCCTAAAATTATACTTATAAACAGCCCTTTAATTTTATCTATACAAAATATTTTTTTTGAAGATTTATTAAAACCAAATTTTTCTTCAATTACAAAGATGTTGTAATAGGATATAGGTATCGATAAAAACGTTGAACTTATAATAATAATTCCAAAGAAAATTAAAGCGATTAAAACGGGGTTATTTGTAAAAGTTCTAGCATAAATATCTAAAAATTTAAACCCATCAACTAGAAAGAAAACTAAGGTTAAAAGAGTGGTTAAGAATGAAGTTATTTTCGAAAACTTAGCACTTGTCTTTTTATATGCTTGTGATTTTTCGTACTCTTTTTGATCATAAATATCACTTAACTCTTCAGGTATCTTTTTATCAAAATATTTTTCGTTTAGAGTAGCTAAAATTTTATCAATAATAAAATTTATAATTAAAATTGAGATGATGACAAAAAATAGGGTAGTTGAGTTCATTCGTTATTCCTTTAAATTTCTTTGTCTTATTGCTTCAAATAAAATAATTGCGGCAGAAACAGAAACATTCATAGAATCTATTTGTCCTTGCATTGGTATATTTATATTTTGAGCTGCCGCATCTCTCCAGGTTTCTGTTAAACCAGTAGCTTCTGTACCAACAACAATTGCAGCACTTTTGGTATAGTTCTCTTTGAAATATTGGTTTGAATTTTGCAAAGTTGCGGCATAAATATTAATTTTCTTTTCTTTTAAAAAAGCAACTATTTCCGCTGAAGTCCCTGTAGCTATTTTATTGGTGAAAACACATCCAATACTAGCTCTTATGATGTTTGTATTGTATAAATCACTTTTAGGATTTGCGATAAAAACAGCAGCAACATTTGCAGCATCAGCAGTTCTTAATAGAGCACCAATATTTCCTGGTTTTTCAATACCTTCAGCAACTAAAATTAACGGGTTATCATCTTTAAATTGAATATTTTTAAGAGAGAAATCTTTTATTTTTGCTACAGCTATAATTCCTTCTGTTGAATCTCTATAAGCTAATTTTTTATAAACATCTCTAGAAATTTCTATTCTATTGATATTTAAATTAAACAAGTGTAAAATTTTATTTTCTGAAATAATTTCGGGACAAAATAGGATTGTATCAAACTCATAATTTGAAGAAATTGCGAGTGAAATTTCTCGTTTACCTTCAATAATAAATAGGCCTTGCTTTTTTCGTTCTCGCGCTTTTTCTTGAAGTTTTAGCAAGTTTTTTATATAGGTGTTTTGAATGCTGGTTATTTCTTTCATCAGAACAAATATAGTTATTTATAGGTATTGACACTCATGCAAAAAACAATTTACTTGTTCTTTAAATACTAGTTGAAATTTTAAATTAAATAGCAATAATGGACAATAAAAAAATTTCTTATAGCCTCTCTATTTTATTTATTTAAAAAGGTTTATTTTTTAAGAAACCATCATATAGTCAGTCTATTTAAAAAAGGATGTTATTTTGTTTTATATTTATTGGAATATCGTTTCCAAAGCTTTGTTTGATGCGTTTCTAAACTAATTTTTCTTCCTTGAATAAAGGCATCCGTAAGTATATTCCCTCTCATATCTAAAGCATCTCCTTTAGAAATAAACAACGTTGCATCTTTACCAACCTCTAAAGTTCCTACTAGATGATCTATTCCTAAGATTTTTGCCGTATTAGAGGTTAGTAATTGTAAAGCGACTTCTTTCCCTAAACCATGTGCTGCAAATGTTCCTGCATAAAAAGGCAAGTTTCTTGTGTTCATTCTTTCCATTTGCCCTTCCATACCTATACCTACTAAAATACCCTTATCTGTTAATGATTTCGCAATTGTGTAAGTATAATCATAGGCATCGTCTTCACTATTTGGATTTCTATGAGGTCTATCTAAAATAATAGGAATATTGTTTTTAATTAATAAATCTGAAATATTATCTGCACCTTCACCATTGACAATAACAATATTATTAATTCCTAGTTTCTTGCTAATATGAATAGCGTCTGTAATTTCTTTTTGTCCATTTGCATGGATAAAAAGTTTTTGAGAACCCTCAAATAATCCTTTAGTTGCTTCAAAAGGTATGTTTTTTTGAAATTTATCACTAGCTAGATAATTTTTAGCATCCTTAAAATAAGAGGTAATTTTTGATATATTTTTAATGTAATTTTTGTCTGGTTTTAATGATGGATCTTCACCAAGCCACCACCTACCTCTTTTAAAACTACTTGGCCAATTTAAATGAATTGCATCATCTATTTTGAGACTTGCATCTTCCCAGTTCCATGCATCTAATTGCATGATTGAGGATGTCCCTGAAATTGTACCTCCTCTTGGAGTAACTTGTGCTATAAAAACACCATTCGGACGCATGGATTCAACGATTTTACTCTCAGCGTTGTAGGCTATTAAACTTCTAATATGTGGATTCATAAATCCAGTTTCTCTTTCATCTGAAGAGGCTTTTACGGCATCAATTTCAACCAACCCTAGAGAGGTATTTGCAGCAATGAAACCAGGATACACATGTTTCCCATTTGCTTTGATCACTTTGCCGATTCGTGCAATTTTTGTCATTGCACTTCCAACAAAAATAATTTTACCAGCTTTAAACATAATTAAAGAATTGGTAATTACTTTTCCATTTCCTAAATGAGCTATACCACCTTCAATTGAAATAGGCTCTAATTGATCGTTTGCGGGAGTTTGTTGTGCTATTATGTTCACAGACAATGAGAAGAACATCAAACTACATATAATTTTTTTCATGATTTTTAGTTTTATATTTCTTCTGTATCACAATGAAAGTTTCTATCTTTTCTTCTCATTGGAACTTGGGTTTTTTCACCTCCAATTTTTTCTTTTAACATCATATCGATTAGTTTACTTTTTTCAGCTTTTATTGCGATGCGTTTTTCTATATCAGTAGAGATATCAAAATACACTTTTCCTTCAATAATCGTTTTTTCTACTTTTGTGTATATGGATAATGGATGACCACTCCAAAGAACAACATCTGCATCTTTGCCAATTTTTATACTTCCAACTCTATCTTCTAAATGTAATAATTTTGCTGGATTAATAGTTATCATTTTCCAAGCTTCAAGTTCACTCATACCTCCATATTTAATAGTTTTTGCAGCTTCTTGATTTAATCTTCTCGACATTTCTCTATCATCCGAATTAATAGCTACAGTAACACCTTCTTTAGCCATAATGGCAGCATTGTATGGTATTGCATCATTTACTTCGTATTTATATGCCCACCAATCAGAAAAGGTAGAAGCTCCAACGCCATGTGCTTTCATTTTATCAGCAACTTTATATCCCTCTAAAATGTGTGTAAAAGTGTTGATTCTAAAATTAAATTGGTCTGCAACTTTCATTAACATATTAATTTCTGATTGCACATATGAATGACATGAAATAAAACGCTCTTTATTGATTATCTCAGCTAAAGTTTCTAGTTCTAAATCTTTTCTAAATGCTTTTCCACTTTTCTTTAGAGCGTCATATTCTTTGGCTCTTTGAAAATAATCTACATATAGTTGTTCAACTCCCATTCTTGTTTGTGGAAATCTAAAACTCGAATTAGAACGAGATTGTTTTACATTTTCACCTAGTGCAAACTTTATAAATTTCGGGGTATCTTTATAGAGCATTTCTTTTGCATTCTCACCCCACTTTAACTTTATAATTGCAGAACGACCCCCAATTGGATTTGCAGAACCGTGTAAAATTTGAATTGAAGTTACACCACCAGATAAATTCCTGTAAATATTAATATCTGTTGGGTCTACAACATCTTCAATCGTAACTTCAGCAGTTGAGTTATGTCCGCCTTCATTAATAGCAGAAGCTGCAATATGTGAATGTTCATCTACAATTCCTGCGGTTAAATGCTTTCCTGTTCCATCAATGATAGTTGCGCTATTATCTTTAAGGTTTTTACCTATTTCTATAATTTTACCCCCTTTTATTAGGACGTCGGTATTCTTGAGTATTCCCTCATCTTCGCTTGTCCAAACAGTTGCGTTTTTAATTAAAATTGTTTTTTGTACAGGTTGTGAGAAATTGCCAAATCCTGAATTTGGATAACTAACCTTTTGTATCGTAATGGCAACATCTTTAGATTTTTCAGCACCTTTCTTTTTAGTGTCTTTTTTAAAAATTTTTGATGCTGACCAAAAAGATTCATTTCCAGCACTATCATAAGCAGTTCCTTTCATTACATTAGACGAATTGATAGTTTGACCAAGCAATCTAGTATATTTATTATTTTCATTCAATATAATCGAAATCCAATTGTCTTTGTAAGAAAATTTTGATTTTACTACTTTTTCACCCTCTTTAATAAAACCTGTTTGATTGGTTCCTTTGCCTGAGATAGATAAATTATAGGTTTTATTATTTACATACAATTTATAATTTCCAGAAAGATTTTTAATATGCATGGAGTTGATTACATTTTTTTTACCCTGAACCCAATTTTCATAAATGGTAGTTTTAGAATCAAAAACGTCTCCAGAAGTAATAATAAAGTTAGCATAACTGCCTTCATTTAAGTTTCCTATTTTATTGTTTTTAATAATTTTTGCTGGAATTGAGGTTAAAGATTGCAAAGCAATTGTTTTATCAAAACCATATGCAATTGCTTTTTGAAGGTTCTTATGAAAATCTCCTAGTTTTTTTAACTTATGAGTTGTTAATGCAAATGTAACTCCACTTTTAGAAAGTAATTTTAAATTTGAGGGCTCTTGGTTCCATCTTCTCATATCTCCTAAATCAATATATTGAGTATATAGTGGATTAGAAACATCATAAGCAGCTCTAAAATTAATAGGGATAATAAAGTTTGCGTTTGTTTCTTTAATATCAGTAATTCTCTCAAATTCATCTCCAGATCCAACAATTGTATATTGTATCCCAAATTCATCTCCTACTTTATCAGCTCTTAATGCATCTAAATGACTTCCTGTCTCAAAAATTTGTATTGCATCTTTATTTCTATTAAGTGCTTCTAAAGATAAATCTCTATTGTTTACTTTACCGGATGCATACCAATTTGCGTCCATATAAGTTTGCCTCAATAAAGCCATTGCACCCATTTTTGAAGTTGGATACCCTTGCTTGGATAAGGCACTTTTGTTAAATGACAAATAATGTCCAGATTTGTTGTCTAAAATTCTGTAAGCATCAGTGGAATTAGGGTTTAGAGCTATTAACATGCCAGTTCCTCTCATAATACCATCTTGTAAATGAGTATTTACAACACCAAAACCAGCTTTTAAATAATCAATTGCTTTTTTAGAATCAAATTTAAAAAAAGCAGATGCTTCTGTCTCCGATCGAATATGGTCATTCCAATAATACCCATTTCTTTCAGCATCATATTGTGGTTTTGACCCTTCATTATGTATGAGTGATTTTTTTGGTTTTGGGATACCAAAGCTAGAATAAAGATCAATAAAAGAAGGATAAATCGTTTTTCCTTTTAAATCAATTATTTTTGCTCCTGCAGGAATTTGAACCTTTTTGCCAACAGCAATTACTTTGCCATCTTGAATAAGTAGAGTTCCTTTTTTAATTATTTTTAGTGGAGTGATATAAATAGTAGCATTTTTAAAAGCTACTATGTTAATAAAGCTTGTCTTTACCTCTGTATTAGTTGGAAAGTATTCTTGTGCTTGCAAAGAAATTACGAATAAAAACAAGTAGAATGAGAGTAGTTTTTTCATTTAATTACTTCTATTTTAATTAGATTGGTAATTTAAATAGAAGAAATCAATAATCTCTTATAATCTAGTAATTTAACATATTATTAAAAAAATCTAAAAAGTTTTTGAAGTTTCAAAATAAGAAATCAATAAATCCACCACATAATTGTAAGAAGCAACTCCTTTGTCTTGATTGTTTGCTTTTAAATAAGCATTGTAACCTTTTTTTATAATAGGTTCAAAAGGATTCTTATAAGACTTCCAAAAAATATTGCTATTTCTAAAATCTTTTATAATTCCTGTATGTAGAGTTCTTAGAAGTTTTTTTGAAAGTTCATTATCACGCTTTTTGATTTCTGATAAACAATATCCAAAGGCCATTCTATAGCTCGCGTATTTAAAATAGAAATTTTCATTGTGATTAGCTGCCAAAAAACCAACAAAATTAGCTTCATTTTCAGCAGCATATCCTATTTGATGTGCCATTTCATGACAGGTGGTTGTAGGAGAACTCGATTTAGGTATTTTATCATTTATATGAGCTTCACCTGTAAGAGGATTTAGATAACCAGAAGTTCCAATATAGGATTGTATTACGCTCATTAATGAGCTTTTTACAGAAGGATATTGATAATTTAATTGCGGATAAATTTCTGATAAATTGTCATACCCGGAAACAGCCATTGTGTAAATTTCTTTATAAGAATAAGGGTTTTCTACAATTAAAGAATCATTTTTTGTTATTTTAAAATGATATTCATTTAATTTTTCTATGATATGTTCAGTAACAATTTTTAGTTGTTTGATAGAATACTTTTGATGTTTATAATTTAAATTCTTCGCGAGTGGTAGTCTGAAATAATTCAATCCCCAAAAAAGATAAAAACAAAAGTAAATGATTGATAAAATTGAGGTAAGGTGAAAAATTTTTGGAAATAAGTTTTTAAATTTTTCCTTAATTAATCTATATATAAAACGAAAAAAAACAACCCCTCCAAAAGCCAATAAAAAATCCCCTACTGAAAAAGGAATCCAGCCTAAAGTAATTCTTAAAAACCCAGAAATGATTGGGTAGATTCCATTGGAGTAATAGTGCTCAATAAACTCAGCGTTTCTTGCCGCTAATCTCATCAATACCATTTGAAATGGTAGGAAAAGGGTCAAAAGAATATGTTTTTTATTCCATTTCATATGTGTAAAAATAGCATTTCATTTTAGAAGTTGATTGGTTATTAACAAGATAATAACATTTTTATTTACATTTAGTGTTCACAAATTAAAGTAGTATATTAGAAAGTAGTTTTAAGCTAAAAAAAGTACATTTGTAATGATGGAAAAAACAACTTCTTTAACAGCTAAAAAAATAGATAAATCAAGAATCATTAGTCTTGAAAAAGGTAAAATTCCTCCTCAAGCAGCAGAATTAGAAGAAGCTGTATTAGGAGCAATGATGATTGATAAAAAGGGAATAGATGATGTAATAGATATTTTAAGCTCAGATGCTTTTTACGATTCAAAACATCAAGAAATCTATGCAGCAATTTATGAGTTATTTCAAAATTCTGAACCCATAGATCTTTTAACTGTATCAAATTTATTAAAAAAGAACGGCAAGTTGGAATTTGTTGGTGGAGATTTCTTCCTTATTCGTCTTACACAAAAAGTAGCATCTTCCGCACATATTGAATTTCATGCAAGAATTATTCTTCAAAAATTCATTCAGCGAAGATTGATCTCAATTTCAAGCGAAATTATAGAAAATGCATACGATGAAAGCACCGATGTTTTCGATTTATTGGATGATGCAGAGGGAAAGCTTTTTGAGGTTACACAAGGAAACTTAAAAAAGAGTTCGGAAGACGCTGGTTCTCTTGTAAAACAAGCTCTTAAGAAAATTCAAGAAATCGGAAATCAAGAAGGAATGTCTGGTTTGGCAACTGGATTTACCAAGTTAGATGCCTTAACTTCAGGATGGCAACCCTCAGATTTAGTCATTATTGCTGCTCGTCCAGGTATGGGTAAAACTGCTTTTGTAATTTCAATGGCCAAAAATATGGCAATCGATTTTAATCACGGGGTCGCAGTGTTCTCATTAGAGATGTCATCTGTTCAGTTGATTACTCGTATGATTTCATCTGAAACAGGATTAACATCCGAAAAACTAAGAAAAGGAAATTTGGAACCTCACGAATGGGAACAACTTAACGTAAAAGTTAAAAAATTATCAGATGCTCCAATTTTCATTGATGACACTCCTTCCTTATCAATTTTTGATTTACGTGCTAAAGCGAGAAGGTTGGTATCTCAACACGGTGTAAAAATAATTGTAATTGATTATCTACAATTGATGACTGCCGGTGGTAAAGCAGGTGGAAATCGTGAACAAGAAATCTCAATGATTTCGAGAAACCTAAAAGCATTGGCAAAAGAATTAGCAGTTCCTGTAATTGCACTTTCTCAATTATCACG
>JAQWIO010000126.1 GCA_029248845.1 Polaribacter sp.
AACTTCAATTTCATCTTCTTTAAACCAAGCAGTAGCATTTGGTACTTCCATAGGCGCATGCACCAAAAACGGGATGGTATACGTAGCTTCTATCGTATTTTTACTATCCTTAAAAGCGGCCGAAACATTCCCGACACTTCCAGGAACCAACTTTCCTTTTTGATGAACCCTCTTTGTTAGTTTCTGTTGAAATTTTTCTGAATTAAAAGATTCATTTTCACCATAATTCCATTCAATATCTAAATCTAACTTTCCTTGAAAAGCAGACCATGTATTATTTGCAATAACAGCAACACCACCCAAAGCGCCAAAAAACTTACCTAATGGTGGCACAATTCTATCTAATTCAATAATATTTTCTACACCGACTACTTTTTTCGCGTTCGAATCATCAATACTTTTTACAGAACCGAAAGTAACAGGGCATCTTGCAATAGCTGCAAATTTCATATTCGGAATTCGAATATCAATTCCATAAGTTGCAGTTCCATGCGTAAAATCTTTTAAATCTACACTTTTTAAGTTTTTACCAATATATTTAAAATCTTCAACTTTTTTAAGTTTAAGACTGTCTTCTGATGGAATCTCAACCTTGGTTGCTTCCTCTACCAAATCTCCAAAGAAAATTTTATCATTGGTCTTTTTATTAATTATAAAGTGATTTTCTGCCTTACAATCTATTTGAGCTATATTCCATTTTTTTGCAGCAGCAGTAATCAACATCATTTTTGCAGTTGCACCCATTTTACGCATTGGTTTTAATAAAGTTCTTACACTTCTTGAACCATCTGTATTTTGGTTTCCATATTTGGCATCTCCTGTTGCCTGTTTTACCGAAATGTATTTCCAATCTGCTTCTAATTCATCTGCAATTGCCGAAGCCAAAGAAGTTCTAATTCCTTGTCCCATTTCTGAACGAGAAGCCAATAAAATAATGTTCCCATCTTTCTGTATTTGCACGAATAAGTTTGGAGTAAAATTTCGACTCTCCTGAGGTATAAACTCTTTTTGATTAGAAGAAACATTACAACCAAAAAGTATCCCGCCTGAAGCCAATCCAAATAATTTGACAAAATCTCTACGATCTATTAGGTTTATTTTACTCATAGCGTTTGATTTTTAAGTGCAACAGCTTTATGAATTGCCTTTCTAATTCTTGAATAGGTTCCGCATCTACAAATATTGTTACTGAGTGCTTTGTCAATATCCTGATCTGTAGGGGTTTTAATTGAATCTAGTAAAGAAGTAGCTGCAATCAATTGCCCAGATTGACAATAGCCACATTGAGGCACATTTCCCTCATTCCAAGCTTCTCTTAAAAACTCTAGATTTTCCGAGGTTCCTTCTATTGTAAAAATTTCTTTTCCAACAGCATAAGAAACAGGAATACCACATGATTTAGAAAGCTTTCCATTAATTAAAACAGAACAGGCTCCACATTGGCTAACCCCACAGCCAAATTTTGTTCCTGTTAAGCCAATGATGTCTCTAATTGCCCATAAAAGGGGCATTTCTTCTTGAACCTCAAAAGTATAAGGCTTTTTATTTATCGATAATGTTATCTTCACTTGCCGTTATTTTAAGACTTACAAGTTACGGAAAGAAATTAATATTTATAATACTATAAATTTAACTGAGGAGTTTCCCAAGTTATAGAATCTCCTAAGATTTCATATTTCTCACTAACAATATTTACTTTATTGGGAATAAACTTTATCAAAGTATAATCTGTAGTTCTATTTTTATAAAATTTTTCCCACCCTTTTTTCCAAAATTTTTCTTTTTCATTTTGAGTATTTATAATACTAGCAACACCTTGCAAAGTAACATAACTAACAGTTTCTTTATCAAAATAATATAATGTTACCTGCCTATTATTTTCAATTTGCTTTACTTTTAAACTATTTGGATTTGTTGCCATCCAAACTGTAAAATTTTCTTGTGGCAAAAAAGGGTCCATTGTTCTCACGTGAGCAACACCCATAGAATCAATTGTAACCAATGCACAATTCCTTGCATTTATCATAATCTCTTTTGTAATTTTTTTGATATCTTTTTTATAATAGGAAATCACCGAGTTATACTCAGCATTTTCAGTTCCATTAGAAAATTCAAAAGGTGTTGTAAGAGTTGAGTATGAATCTGTTTTGTTTTTACAAGAGAAAATAGAAACCAAAAAAACAATTAGCATAATTTTTTTCATTCCTCTAAACAGTATTATTTTATTATTCTAACACTTTTAGGTACTAGTTTAGTATAATCTCCATGATGTTTTATTACTTCTCTTACAATCGAAGAGGAAATATAAGAGGTACTTGCTGTGGTTAGTAGAAATACAGTTTCTATAGGTGCTAAATCTCTATTTGTATGTGCTATTGATTTTTCAAACTCAAAATCAGCAGGATTTCTTAAACCTCTTAAAATAAATTGTATATTATTTTTTTGACAAAAATCGACAGTTAAACCTTCATAGGCTTGGACTTTGACTTTAGGATTGTCTGCAAAGGAATCTTCTATAAATTTTTTTCGTTGCTCTAAAGAGAACATGTATTTTTTATCGGAATTCACGCCAATCGCAATAATTAGTTCATCGAATAAGGAAACCCCTCTCATAATAATATCATAATGACCTAAAGTTAAAGGATCAAATGATCCTGGGAAAATTGCTCTTTTCATGTTCCTTCTTTTATCCTGAATAATAGATTAGGTTATAAAAATAAATAAATAAGTTATAATTAAGGGAGTTTAAATTCCTTTATTTAGTGAACTTTCAATCGCAGTATCAAATAGTTGCCTTAAAGAAATACCTGCTAATAATGATTGTTGAGGCAAAATACTCTCTTGTGTGAGTCCAGGAACTGTATTTATTTCTAAAAAATAGGGTTCATCATCAACTAATATAAATTCTGAACGAGAAAAACCAGACATATTTAAAACCGAATATACTTTTTTAGCAGTTTCTTCTATATTTACCTTTTGTTTTTCTGATATTCTTGCCGGAGTTATCTCTTCAGATTTTCCTTCATATTTTGCTTCATAATCAAAGAAATCATTTTCTGTGACGATTTCTGTTATGGGTAACACTTTAATTTCTCCTTTATACTGAATGACACCCACAGAAACTTCTGTTCCGTCTAAAAATGATTCAATTAATATTTCTGAATCTTCTTTATAAGCCTTTTCAATTGCTGGTAAAATTTCTTCTTTTGTATGTGCTTTAGAAATACCATAGCTTGATCCCGAATTGTTTGGCTTTACAAAACATGGCAAGCCAACTTTATTTATTATTTGATTTAAATCTATATTATCTCCATTATTAAGATAGATAGAAATTGCTGTTTTAATTCCAGATTGTTTTACAACACTTAAAGTATCTCTTTTATTAAACGTCAATGCCATTTGATAAAAAGGAGCTGAAGTATGTTTTAAATTTAGTAGATTAAAGTATGCTAACAACATTCCATTTTCACCAGGAACACCGTGAATAGCGTTAAAAACACAATCAAACATAATTTTTTTATCATTTAAAATAAACGAAAAATCTTTTTTTAGGATTGGATATTCAGTTTCAAAATCATCTAGAGCCACCCATTTTTCTTTTAAAATATGAACTCTAAAAAGGGTATACTTTTCTCTATCTAAATGGTTATAAACAACATTTCCGCTTTTTAGAGAGATGTTTACTTCGGATGAATAACCACCCATAACGATCGCAATATTCTTCTTCATTTGTTTTAGAATAATAAGAACAAATTTATCAAATTAATTATAGAAATAGCAACGTTTAGTTTTTATATCTTTGTGTGTACTAAAATTCTAAAAAATGAGTGTTTTTAAATTTATAAAAAGTAAATCATTCTTTATGCAAATTACAATTGCATTTGTAAGTTTATTCGCATCTGTTTTTGCTTTAAAATATTGGTTAGAAATTTCTACCAACCATGATCAAAAAATTCAAGTTCCAGATTTACAAAAAATGTCTCTAGAAAATGTAGATAGAGAATTAAAAGGGCTTAATTTAGATTTTATTGTTATCGATAGCGTCAGTTACAACCCAAATTACCCTAATAAATCTGTAATAGAACAAACACCTGAACCAGGAGATTTTGTAAAAGAAAGACGAAAAATTTACTTAACTTTAAATCCTTCAAAATATAGAGACGTTACGATTCCAGATTTAAATGGCAGAACAAAAAGACAAGCAATTTCTCATTTGCGTTCAATTGGTTTTCATATTGATTCAAATTACACTTATATAAAAGATATTGGTAAAGATGTTGTTCGTGAAATTCGTTTCAAAGGAAAAAAATTAAATAAAGGAGATAAAATGCCTCTAAAATCTGTTCTAAGTTTGGTTTTGGGTGATGGAAAAGGAAATTGATGTGCAGTACTGAAATTAAAAAAATTAATCTCTTTGTAATTTCAACGATATTATTTTGACGGAAATCGGAGAAAACCGAAACTTTAAAACTTTACCACTAAATTAAAAAAATGCAAAAACATCAATCTCAAGAGATAGAAAACGACGATTTATATGAACATTACAGATTTACTGCGAGAGATGGTCAAGAACCGTTAAGAGTGGATAAGTTTTTAATGAATTTTATTGAAAATGCTACTCGTAACAAGATACAACAGGCTGCCAAAGCTGGCAATATTTTAGTGAATAATATTGCTGTTAAATCGAATTACAAAGTAAAAGCAAACGATGTTATAAGAGTTGTTTTAGCCTATCCGCCAGAAGAAAACTTATTGGTTGCCGAAGATATTCCTTTAAACATTATTTATGAAGATGACACCGTAATTGTGGTTAATAAACCTGCAGGTATGGTAGTGCATCCAGGTCATGGAAATTACACTGGAACTCTAGTAAATGGTTTAATTCATCACATAGAAAATTTACCCTCAAATACGAATGAAAGACCAGGATTAGTTCATCGAATTGACAAAGACACAAGTGGATTATTAGTGGTCGCAAAAACCGAATTTGCAATGGCAAATTTATCTCGTCAATTTTTTGACAGAACCACAGAACGCTTGTATTATGCATTGGTTTGGGGTAATATTGAAGAAGATGAAGGTCGTATTGAAGGCCATATCGGGCGTAGCCTAAAAAACCGTCTACAAATGGCTGTTTTTCCTGATGGAGAATTTGGAAAACATGCAGTTACACATTTTAAGGTTCTAGAGCGTCTAACCTATGTAACTTTGGTACAGTGTAAATTAGAAACTGGTAGAACACATCAAATTAGAGCACATTTTAAACATATAGGGCACACACTTTTTAATGACGAGCGCTATGGTGGTAACGATGTTTTAAAAGGAACCACCTTTACAAAATACAAACAGTTTGTTCACAACTGTTTTAAAGTACTGCCAAGACAAGCATTACACGCAAAAACTCTAGGTTTTACTCATCCGATATCTGGTGAATTTATGCAATTTGACTCCAAAGTCCCCAAAGATATTGCAGATTGTTTAGAAAAATGGAGAACCTATTCTGAAAACTCTAAAGAAGAAATAGAGTAAATTTCACAGCATTAAAATAATACTAACAACAACCTGAGCCTGGATCACAATAATTTTGCCTGTCAGAAATTTTAATTCTTGGTTTCTCTTTTGGAATTATACATGCATCTTTTGCTAAACAAGCGGTAATTTTTGAAGTTAACAAAAAATTACTTCCGTCGAAATCTAAATGATAGGTTCCAATGGTCTCTTCCCCTTGATATTCTACTTCCATTTCTAAATCTTCAAACTCAAAAATTTTTTCCGACAATTCGATAATAGTCAATAATTTATCTGGAGATAATCTATGATCATAATCATTTTCTTCCCAAAGTTGAAAACTGATAACAGCCTCGCTTCTTACCTTCCCTCCACAGTCTATGTAATCTTTAGTAACTTTACCGACCTCAGTTACGTGAAAATGTTTTGGCACTAAATTTCCATTAGGCAATTGAAATCCAATACACTCAATACTTTTTAAATAATTTTTTATTTCTGATAATTTCATACTACCAAGTTGCTATTCTTTGACACAAGATAAATCATATTTTGATTCTTTTGAGAAAAAAACAAAGATAATTTCTATAAATTTAACCAATAGGTTTATAAATTTAAAATGCTTCATTTATTTGAGAAACTTTATAATGATTAGTACATTTATACTTTATTTTTTTCAAGTATTAATTTTTTCAATCTCATCAAATGAAAATCATTATATCTCCTGCAAAATCTTTGGATTTTGAGACAAAAGCTCCTACAAGCTTACACACACAACCCCGTTTTTTAGAACAATCTGAAAAACTGAATAAAAAATTAAAAACACTTTCAAAGAAAAATATTTCTGAATTGATGAAAATTTCTGATGTATTATCTGCCTTGAATTATGACAGAAACCAAACTTGGAAAACACCTTTTTCTCCTGACAACGCAAAGCAAGCGATTTACTCTTTTACGGGCGAGGTTTTTAGAGGAATCGATGCATACAGCCTAAGTGAAGAAAAAATACCACTGCTACAAGACCGATTAAGAATTTTATCTGGCCTTTATGGAATATTAAAACCTTTGGATTTAATTCAGCCCTACCGTTTAGAAATGGGAACCAAGTTATCGATTCAAAAAACAACAAACCTCTATAAATTTTGGAACGACAAAATTGCCAAATCTTTGAATGAGGAACTAAAAGAAGGAGAGCTACTGGTTAATTTAGCGAGTACAGAATACTTTAAAGCAATTCCTAAAAAAATCCTAAAAGTTCCTATGATCACCCCTGTTTTTAAAGATTTTAAAAATGGAGAATACAAAACAATTATGACATTTGCGAAAAAAGCTCGTGGATTAATGGTTCGTTATATTATAGATCACAATATCAAAACAATTGAGGGATTGAAAAACTTTAATGTAGAAAGATATCGTTTTTCTGAAAAAATGTCCTCTGAAAATGAGCTGCTGTTTACACGCTAACTTTTCATTCGATACATCACCCAAGTGTGAGGAGCAGTAACTGCAAACAAAACCACAAAAATGATGGTAGAAAATAAGCTCATTTGAGGAATCAGTTGATAGATAACCAACATGCCAATAATACTTATAATCCAATATATGAGTGCTTTTTTTACATAAGAAATCATGCTTTCTTTTGTTAAATCTCCATACAAAAATTCAACTTGATTTATAATGGAAGGAATCGAATGCCACAAAATAAAATAAATGGCAAAACTTAAAATAAGAGAAGAGGTTTTAAATACCAAAAAAAGAAGCCCTAAATAAAAGATTTCTGTTAAAAGCATCTTTATATCCAACGATTTTTTAAAGACCAAATACAAGCTCATTATTGAAAGAACAGATAGAGAAACCCCTAAGGAGATCTCTATTTGAAACTCAGTAAATGTTGCATCGGTGAGTTCTCTCATAATATGATCTACCTCTGCTATAGATACGTAAAAAAGCATTGAAAAAATAAAGACTCCATAAAACATGTAAAAAAACACATTGAATAAGTTATTGACAGTTATTTTTTCTCCGAGATGTTCTTCTCCAAAGTGATAAGAACTTAATAATATAAATAATAAAATTGCCAAAAATGAACTAAAGAAATAAACTAAAACACAGAATAATATGATTATTAGGTATACCATTAAATGTTTTGAATAAGTGCGATGATCTAATTTCCCTCTCGACAATATAAGTAAATCATTTGCTCCATGTAAAATCCCTAGAGAAAGAATAAGCGTAAAAGCAACAGAATCCTCAACAAATCTTCCAAACTGTATGCTGAACCAAAAAAAGAAAAACGTAAAAAAGACCATTAAATTTTGGTAATTTCTTTTTATTCGAGTACTCATTTTACAAATCTAATAATTTTTACTTATATTTGGTTTGGAGTTTATGTAAAAAAACAATAAACTATTTATTAACTTAATTTTTTTAAACATTATGAATTTATCGATTAATTTTCTTTCTGTTGCTAAAATGGCTCCAGATGATTACGTTGGATTTACATTTTTTGTAGGTTGTATGGCTATGATGGCAGCATCTGTATTTTTCTTCTTTTCAATGAATAGTTTTGATAAGAAATGGAGAACATCAATTCTTGTATCTGGTTTAATTACCTTCATTGCAGCAGTTCACTACTTTTACATGAGAGACTATTGGGCTGCAACAGGCGATTCACCAACTTTCTTCCGTTATGTAGACTGGATCTTAACTGTGCCATTAATGTGTGTTGAATTTTATTTAATATTGAAGGTAGCAGGGGCAAAAAAATCTATGATGTGGAGATTAATCTTGTTATCAACAATTATGTTAGTAACAGGATATTTTGGAGAAGCAGTATATACTGATAATGCCGCTTTTTGGGGATTTGTCTCTGGAGTTGCATACTTTATCATTGTTTACGATATATGGTTAGGATCTGCAAAGAAATTAGCAGTAGAAGCCGGGGGTGCTGTATTAAGCGCACACAAAACTTTATGTTGGTTCGTTCTGGTAGGTTGGGCAATATATCCTCTTGGATACATGGCTGGAACCGAAGGTTGGTATACTCAATTTCTAGGTAGCTTTAACGTAGATGTTTTATATAATATAGCCGATGCAATCAATAAAATCGGATTTGGTTTAGTTGTTTACTCACTAGCAGTAAACAGCTCTGAAAAATAATTTTTAGAATACCAAAAAATAAAAAAACCCTAAGAGTTCAAAGAACTCTTAGGGTTTTTTCTTTTCAATAATATTTCTACTATGGATGTAAAGCAGTAACCTAACAGTCGACCATTCTGACAGTAACAGCTAATCCTCCCTCAAAAGTTTCTTTGTATTTTTTATGCATATACTTTGCGGTTTCCCACATAGTATGTATTACTTTATCTAAAGATACTTTTACATCTTTAGGGTTGACGTCTAAAGCCATTTCTGCGGCATTAATTGCCTTTATTGCACCCATTGCATTTCTTTCTATACAAGGTATTTGAACCAACCCTCCTATGGGATCACAAGTTAACCCAAGATGGTGTTCCATGGCTATTTCTGCGGCCACTATACATTGAGCAACAGATCCACCTAATAATTCTGTCAATGCTGCAGCTGCCATCGCTGAAGAAACACCAATTTCTGCTTGACACCCACCCATTGCTGCAGAAATAGTAGCATTTTTCTTAAAAATACTGCCTATCTCTCCTGCTGTCATCAGAAATTTTTTAATGTGTTCAAAATCAGCTTCATGATTCTCTATGACCAAATAATACATTAAAACTGCAGGAATTACACCAGCGCTTCCATTTGTGGGAGCTGTTACAACTCTTCCTAATGAAGCGTTTACTTCATTTACAGAAAGCGCAAAACAACTTACCCATTTTAAAATTTCACGAAACTTTACTTCCGTATTCCTAATTGTAGCCATCCAATCTTCTGGATGGGTATAAGAAGCCCCTTAAATCAATTTAGCATGTGTGTCAAAAGCACGTCTTTTTACATGAAGCCCTCCTGGTAGTTCTCCTTCTGTATGACATCCCAAATACATAGACTCTAACATTACTTGCCAAATTCTTTTTAATTCAAAATCAATCTTATCAGCTTTTTTTACAACCAATTCATTCTTCAATACAATATCTGATATGCACATATTTTCACGCTCACAATAGGACGCAAGTTCATCAGCTTTAGAAATTGGATATGGGAATCTTACATCATCATGTAAAACCTGCTGCTCCATAATTGCATTTTCTTGAACAACAAAACCTCCTCCAATAGAATAAAATGTTTGATTTGAAATTTCCATACCATTACAAAATCCTTTAAATGTGATTCCATTGGGATGATAGGGTAAAAACTCCTTAATTAAATACAATCGACTCCTTTAAAAAAGGTATTTTCTTTCCTCCTTTAAGGTAAATTTGTTGTTGAATGTTGATTCTATCGACTATAATGAACATATCTTCAATCGGAATGTATTCAGGATCTACCTCACTTAATCCTAATAATATTGCCAAGTCTGTAGCATGTCCTTTACCTGTGAGTGATAGAGAACCATATAAATCAACTCTAATTTGATCTATCTCTTCAAATTTTTAACAATCCCTGAGTTGTTGAATCCAAATAGCTGCAGCTTTCCAAGGCCCTAGGGTATGAGAGCTTGAAGGACCTACCCCTATTTTAAACATATCAAAAACACTTACAAATTGTGACATTCGTAAAAAAATAAATAAATGTATAAATCAAATTTAAAAAATAATCAACTTATATTCTATGAGTTAGATTTAAAAAAATAAAATTTTAACGCTATTATGCCAATATGTCACACATATAAAATCTATTTATTTACAAATACTGACATTTTAAACTCAAAAAAAGGTTGGCACACACTTTGAATGAGAGAAAACAAATATTGAAATTTAAAAAATTAATATAAATAAATTATTATGAGTAAAATAATTGGAATCGATTTAGGGACAACAAATTCATGTGTTTCTGTAATGGAAGGAAATGAGCCAGTTGTAATCCCTAATGCAGAAGGAAAGAGAACAACACCTTCTATTGTTGCCTTTGTTGAAGGAGGAGAACGTAAAATTGGAGATCCAGCTAAAAGACAAGCTGTAACAAACCCAACTAAAACTGTTTATTCTATCAAGCGTTTTATGGGAAATAAATTTTCTGAATCTAGTAAAGAAGTTAAAAGAGTTCCTTACAAGGTAGTAAAAGGAGATAATGATACTCCAAGAGTAGAAATTGATGGTCGTTTGTATACACCTCAAGAAGTTTCTGCAATGGTATTACAAAAAATGAAAAAAACTGCTGAGGACTACTTAGGATCTGATGTTAGTGAAGCAGTAATTACTGTTCCAGCATATTTTAACGATGCACAAAGACAAGCAACAAAAGAAGCTGGTGAAATTGCAGGTTTACAAGTAAAGAGAATTATCAACGAACCTACAGCAGCTGCATTAGCTTACGGACTAGACAAATCTAATGACGATAAAAAAATTGTTGTTTTTGATTTTGGTGGTGGAACCCATGATGTTTCCATCCTAGAATTAGGAGATGGTGTTTTTGAAGTATTAGCTACAGACGGTGATACACATTTAGGTGGAGACGATGTAGATGAGAAAATCATTAACTGGTTAGCTGAAGAGTTTAAGGCAGATGAAAACATGGATTTAAGAGAAGATCCAATGGCTTTACAACGTTTAAAAGAAGCTGCTGAAAAAGCGAAGATTGAATTATCTTCTTCTGCACAAACAGAAATCAATTTACCCTATGTAACTGCTACTGCTAGCGGCCCAAAACACTTGGTAAGATCTTTAACGAAAGCTAAATTTGAACAATTAATTGACGATTTAATAAAAAGAACAATCGCGCCTTGTAAAAAAGCTCTAAAAAATGCAGATTTATCAATTTCTGATATTGACGAGATAGTATTAGTTGGTGGTTCTACAAGAATTCCTGCTGTACAAGAAGCTGTTGAAAAGTTCTTTAAAAAGTCTCCAAGTAAAGGTGTAAACCCTGATGAAGTTGTTGCTTTAGGTGCTGCAATTCAAGGAGGAGTTTTATCTGGTGATGTAAAAGATGTATTGTTATTAGATGTAACACCTTTATCATTAGGAATTGAAACTATGGGGAATGTTTTCACAAAATTAATCGATGCAAACACCACGATTCCTACAAAAAAATCACAAGTGTTTTCAACGGCAGTAGACAATCAACCGTCCGTAGAAATTCATGTTTTACAGGGTGAAAGAGCGATGGCTGCAGATAATAATACTATTGGGCGTTTTCATTTAGATGGTTTACCTCCAGCTCAAAGAGGTGTTCCTCAAATTGAAGTAACTTTTGATATTGATGCTAATGGGATCATCAAAGTTTCTGCTTTAGATAAAGGAACCAATAAATCTCATGAAATTAGAATTGAAGCTTCTTCAGGTTTATCAGAAGAAGAAATTGAAAAAATGAGGCAAGATGCAGAAGCGAATGCTGATGCAGATAAA
>JAQWIO010000128.1 GCA_029248845.1 Polaribacter sp.
TATCAAAATACATTGTTAGAAAACACCAAAAAACTTAAAGAAATTTTTGGTGCCGAGTATAAGAATATTGCAAAAGAGCAAATAGAGCTGATTATGATTATTTCTAATCATATCACAGAAATTAATAGTTTAGTGAATAAAATGGTCGACGAACGTAAGAAAGCAAACAAGCTTAGTGGTTTAAAATCTTCAGAATATTATTGTAAAAAAGTACAGCCATTTTTTGAACAAATACGATACCATTGTGATAAATTAGAAACCATGGTAGATGACAATTTATGGCCGCTTACCAAGTATCGGGAATTATTGTTCACAAAATAAGCATAAAAACATCCTCCTTTTCGGTAGGATTTTTTAGGTAAAAGATTAAATTTGCATCACACAACACAACCACATGAGTCAAGAAATTTCGAAAAGATACGCTCAAAGAGGCGTTTCTGCATCTAAAGAGGATGTGCATAATGCAATTAAGAATATCGACAAAGGATTATTCCCCAAAGCATTTTGTAAAATTGTTCCAGATTATTTAACAAATGATGATGACTATTGTTTAATAATGCATGCAGATGGAGCAGGAACAAAATCTTCTCTCGCGTATATGTACTGGAGAGAAACTGGAGATATTTCTGTTTGGAAAGGCATTGCCCAAGACGCTTTAATCATGAATATTGATGATTTGTTATGTGTAGGTGCAACAGATCATATCATGTTATCCTCTACAATTGGTCGAAATAAAAGCAAGATTCCTGGGGAGGTTTTATCGGCAATTATTAATGGAACTGAAGAGATCATAGAAGACCTTAAAAGTTTTGGAGTTACTATTCATTCTACAGGTGGTGAAACTGCTGATGTTGGAGATTTAGTAAGAACAATTATTGTAGATTCTACCGTGACAGCAAGAATGAAACGTTCTGATGTTATTGATAATGCAAATATAAAGGCGGGCGATGTTATTGTTGGATTAGAATCTTTTGGTCAAGCAAGCTACGAAACCGAATATAATGGAGGAATGGGCTCTAACGGATTAACCTCAGCGAGACATGATGTGTTTCATAACTATTTAGCAGATAAATACCCAGAAAGTTATGATGCTGCTGTTCCTGCTGATTTGGTATATTCAGGAAATACAAAACTAACTGATGCTGTTCAAAATGCTCCTATTGATGCTGGAAAATTGGTATTATCTCCTACTAGAACCTATGCACCTATAATTAAAGAAATTTTATCAAAGTTCGATTCTAAAAGTGTACACGGAATGATTCATTGTTCTGGAGGTGCTCAAACAAAAATTTTACATTTTGTAGATAATTTACACATTGTAAAAGACAATATGTTTCCAATTCCACCTCTATTTAAATTGATACAAGAACAATCTCAAACAGATTGGAAAGAAATGTACCAGGTGTTTAACTGCGGACACAGAATGGAAATATATGTTTCACCAGAAATTGCAGAAGACATTATCAATATTTCAAAATCTTACAATGTAGCTGCTCAAATTATTGGAAGGGTAGAAACATCAGCATCCAAAAAACTAACCATTAAAAGCGAGTATGGAGTTTTTGAATATTAATTGACTCCTTACTTTTTTCCTAGTGAGAATATTCCTGAATAATTTTAAGCGTTACCAAACCTCAAACATTTTAACTTTCCGATAAAAATTGTAAATTCGCATTCCAAGAAAAGATAGAAAATGTTAGACAAATTAAGAATTGTTAAGCAACGTTACGATGAGGTTTCTGATTTGATTATTCAGCCAGAAATCATTATGGATCAGAAGCGGTATGCACAATTAATGAAAGAATATAAAGATTTAGGAAGTGTTGTAGAAAAGGGAGACGAATATCAAACATTAATAAATAACATAGAGGAAGCAAAAGAAATTATTTCTGATGGATCTGACGCTGAAATGACCGAGATGGCAAAGATGGAAATTGAGGAAGCAAATTCTAGAATTCCACAATTAGAAGACGAAATAAAATTTTTATTAATACCAAAAGATCCTGAGGACTCTAAAAACGCTGTTGTAGAATTACGTGCAGGAACTGGTGGAGATGAAGCAAGCATTTTTGCAGGAGATTTATTTAGAATGTATTCTAAATATTGTGAAAGTAAAGGGTGGAAAGTATCTACCGTAGATTACTCTGAAGGGACAAATGGTGGTTTCAAAGAAATTCAATTTGAAGTATCTGGAGCCGATGTTTATGGGACTCTAAAGTTTGAAGCGGGTGTGCACCGAGTGCAAAGAGTTCCCCAGACAGAAACCCAAGGTCGTGTTCATACCTCAGCCGCAACTTGTATGGTATTTCCTGAAGCGGAAGAGTTTGATATAGAAATCAATCCAAAAGATGTAAGAATTGATTTTTTCTGTTCTTCAGGTCCTGGAGGTCAGTCTGTAAATACTACTTATTCTGCAGTTCGTTTAACACATATTCCTTCTGGTTTGGTGGCACAATGTCAAGATCAAAAGTCACAACATAAAAACAAAGAGAAAGCTTTTAAAGTACTGCGATCTCGTTTGTATGATATGGAATTGGCAAAGAAGAATGCAGAAGACGCTTTAAAGCGAGGCTCTATGGTTTCTTCAGGAGATCGAAGTGCAAAAATTAGAACTTATAATTATTCGCAAGGGCGAGTTACAGACCACAGAATAGGATTAACATTATATGATTTATCTAATATTGTAAATGGGGATATCCAAAAAATAATAGACGAGTTAATGTTGGCTGAAAATACTCAAAAATTAAAAGGATTGGGAGATGGAATATAAATTAATTGTTCAATAGACTTGTGAGATGTTTTTGTTTGTATCAACAAAAGTGGAATAAAAGAAAACGGTCAAAGACACAGAAATCTATTAACCGCTTTCAATACTCATACAAATAATCTACTTCGCATTGTCAATTTAAAATTTTTATTATTTATCTACAATACCCATTTATGGGTTTTTTTTTATTCACTGTTTTCGGTGATTTTATATAGGGGAAAACACTGGTATTTATGATGATAGAAAGTCTTGAAAGGAAGAGTTCTTTTTATCAAAATATTTGAAATATTTTTTTTGTACAAGAAACTTATTGATTAGTATTTTCTTTGCGCTTTTAATTATTTAGTAGGGTCTTTAAAATAAACGTCTATGGTTTTTTAAAAATTACCAGTCATAGTTTTTATGGGCATCTAATCTTATGAAGATAAATAATAAGATGGTGAAGCCCCAAAGGGAAGAACCCCCATAGCTAAAAAAAGGAAGTGGGATTCCTACTGTAGGCATCAATCCAATTACCATTCCTAAATTGATCACAATGTGAAAAAATAAAATAGCCGCTACTCCGTAGCCATAGATTCGTCCAAATTTATTCGTATGTGTTTCTGCCAAATAAATAATTCGATATAACATCAACATGAATAGAAGAATAACAAAACTGCTTCCTACAAAACCCCATTCTTCTCCAACAGTACTAAAGATATAATCTGTGTGTTGTTCAGGAACAAAATCTCCTTTGGTAATATCACCCTTTAAAAAACCCTTACCAGTCCAACTTCCAGAACTAATTGTTAATTCGGATTGGTAGGAATTATATCCAATATTTTTAGTATCTGTTTTCAACCCTAACAGCACTTCAAAACGATCTCTATGATGTTGTTTAAAAATAGTATTGTAGGTAAAGTTTGTCCCAAATGTAAAAAGGAGGGTAACAAGGTAAATGATTAAAACTTTGTGCCAATTAAAGCGAATAAATCTTTTCCCTCCTCTGTAAATGGCATATAACAACCCAATAGTAATTAAGGTGATTAGGCAGAGTGAAATCGAAATGTACCCAAAGAGAATTATGAATATAAAAAGAAGGATTATTAGGGCTCCAAAAAGGATATAATTTAAAGTTAAGCCTTCTCTATTTAGAACCAAAAAGAATGCTAAATAAATTAAAGCAGAGCCCGCATCTGGTTGTAAGATGATTAAAAAGGCAGGAGTAAAAACAATGATAAAAGCTTTTATTTGATTCTTGGTTAATTGTAAGTTGTATTTTCTATCGCTTAATAGTTTTGCAATCGCTAGGGCTGTAAAAGCCTTAACAAATTCTGATGGCTGAAGACCCATTGCTCCAAAATTATACCAAGATGTTGCTCCATTAATTGTTTTACCAAAAACAAACAAACCAATAAGTGATGCAATTGAAATTAAATAAAACAGACTTGAAAATTTTTCATAAAAAGTTGAGTTAAAAAAAAGAATTAGAACGATCAGAGGAATTGTAAGACAGATAAATACAAACTGCTTGCCATGTTTTGTTGAAAAATCTAGTAATTCTAGATCTTCACTCGTTCTTGAAGCTGCGTAAATATTCATCCACCCAAAACTAACAAGTATTAGGAATATAAAGACTAAAAGCCAATCTATTTCTGCAAAAATATTATTTTGTTCTTGACGCAATTTCTTGAGGTTTTTTAATTTAAATAAGTATAATTTTTTTCTAAACTTAAATTCAGGATTCTTTGTTCTCTGTATTTATTTTTTTTAGAGATGTTTCCAGTTACATATTTTTCAATAAGTAAGCTAGCGATAGGAGCTGCAATTGCAGAGCCATACCCCCCATTTTCAACAAAAATAGCCAAGGCTATTTGTGGTTTCTTTTTAGGGGCAAATGCAATTAAAATTGAGTGATCCACAAGCTGAACTTTTTTCCCATTAATTTTTGAAAAATTTTCTGCAGTCCCTGTTTTACCACAAATTTCGATGCCTTCTACTTGACTCCATTTTCCTGTTCCTGTTTTAAAAACTTCATGCATGGCTTCAATTAGAGGAGAAAAGTGTTTTTTATCAATCGTTGTTTGTTTTGGAATTGTATATTTTGGATTATCGATAGGATTTTGATCTACCTCTTTTAAAATATGAGGAGTATAAAAAAAACCTTTGTTTGCAATAGCTGCAGTAAAGTTCGCTAATTGAATTGGCGTTGTTAAGATTTCACCCTGGCCAATAGCATTTGAAATATTCGTAGATCCATTCCATGAATATTTATACCGACTATCATAGTAATTTCCATCGGGTATCAATCCTTTTTGCCCTGCTGGTAAGTCATATCCTAAATAATTTCCCAGACCAAAACTAGAAACGTGTTTGTGCCAATTATCTAGCCCCTCTGAAGGTTGATTGTTTTTCTCAACAATTCTTTTGTAGGTATGAGAAAAGTAACTATTACAAGATTCTGCAATGGCTGTTTTTAGTTGAATAGGTCTTCCTACAATTCCACAATGGCAACCCATAAATTCATTTGCTCTTTTTCCGTATTTAAATCCATTATAACATTTAAAAGAGGTCTGTTCATTAATAACATTCTCTTGAAGTCCAATTAATGCATTCATTATTTTAAAAGGAGATCCGGGAGCGTATGCAGCCAATAATCCTCTATCGTAAGAAGGTTTGCTAATGGTATCGTTAAAAAGAAGTACAGAATTTTTTGAGCGATTTCTGCCAACGAGCATATTAGGGTCGTAAGAAGGGGCTGTAACAAGTGCTAAAATTTCACCAGTTGAAGGTTCTATAGCTACAATTCCGCCTCTTTTTCCAGTCATTAATTTTTGAGCATAGCCCTGTAATTTTACATCCAAAGTTAAGGTCAGGTCTTTGCCGTTCAGTGATAATGTATCGTATGTGCCCTTTAAATAGGAACCAGTAACATTGTTAAATCTATTTAAACTTAAGAATTTTTTTCCTTTTTTTCCTCGTAATAATTTTTCATACTGCCTTTCTATTCCGTCCTTACCAATTAATTCTCCTTGTTGGTAATAGTTACTTTTTTTAGCCATACTTTCATTGACCTCTCCAATATAGCCGAGTACGTTGGCAGCTGCATTTATCGGATATTTTCTAATAATTCTTTTTTGAATATAGAAACCTTTAAATTTTTGAAGTTTTTCTTGTAAAAAAGCAAAGTCTTCTTTTGCTAATTGTTTTAGAAAAACTGAAGGTTTATAAGTTGCATATTTTTCTGCTCTTTTAAATTTTTTTAAAAATTGTTTTTTATCAATTTTTAAGAGCTTACAAAATTCTAAAGTATCTAGTGGTAATACTTTGTTTGGTTGTACGATAACATCATAGGAAAGTTGGTTAGCTACCAAAAGGGTTCCGTTTCTGTCATATACATAGCCTCTTTCTGGATAATCATATTTGATTTTTACTGCAGAATTTCGAATTGGATCGTAATTCGCTCCTCTAATTATTTGAAGCTGAAAAAGTCTTGCAATAAAAATAATTCCAATCAGTGTGATTAAAAAATAAAGTAAAAAACTTCGTTTCATTATTTGTTTTTCTTAAAAATATAGGTTCCCAGAAAAAATAAAATCAATGTAAAAACACTAGAGTATAGTGTGTTCAAAAAAACGATTGAAAAATTTTGAAAGCTAAAATTAGCAAGAGAAAAATAGATAAAATGATGAATTAGTGTCAGCGTTACCAAGAAGTTAAAAACCTTACCAATAGGTTCAGATTTTAGTTTAAAAAAAGGATAGTCTGAGGGTATTTTTCTAAAATAAATTCTCACAAAAAATAGTCTAGTGTAAGCAATAAATAGAGTTGAAAAAGCATGGACTCCTCCTGAATCTGAGAAAAAATCAATAGAAATTCCTAGAATAAAACTGAAAAACAACAGCGGAAATTTATTTTCTTCTAAAGGATATAAGAAAATAAAAGCGATATAGAGGTAGGGGTTTATGTATCCTAAAAAGTTAATATTATTTAAAACTATAACTTGAAGAAATAGTAAGAATAAAAAAAACAAAATTTGATATATACTTTTATTCATTGCCCATTTTTTCTAAAGATTGTATTTCTATTTTGTGTAAATTTTTAATAATATAGACGTTCCTAAGATTACTCATATCATTAAAAAGAGACACGTCTATTTTACTATTTGCTGTATTTCTTTTATTTATTTTTGAGACAGTACCTATTGGAATTCCTTCGGGGAAAATAGTAGATTTACCACCAGTTTCAATCGTGTCTCCGATCTTGAGAGGAGCTTGTCTTGGAATATCATGTAACTGAACAGTATTGTAATCTTCGCTATTCCATTTTAGAGTCCCAAAATAAGTAGAATTCCCTTTTAGGCGCGCATTAATTTTACTGTTTTTATTTAAAATAGATTGAACTCTTGTGTAATTTTCTGATGTATTTTCGGTAATTCCAATAATTCCAAGGCTATTGATAACTGCCATCTCTGAATTTATTTTTGCACTTTCACCTTTGTCTATCGTTAAGAAATTAAATTGCTTGGAATAATTGTTGTTGATAATTTTAGCATGAGTAAAAGTGTATTTTTGACTATAGTTTGCAGTGTCTATAATTGAAGAATCTTTGGATAACAAAAATCGATTTTTTTCTAATTGATTTCTAAGTTTTGTATTTTCTTCAGATAAGAGCTCATTTTTTGATTTTAGCTCAATGTAGTCAGAGAAATTAGAAAGAGATGTATTAAGGCTTCCAGTGATACTATTTGCAGAATTTACAAATTTACTTTTATGAAAGTTAAGATTGTTAAAAATTAAAAAAAGAGCGATACACTCTAACAACAAGAAAAATAAAAAATATTTAAACTTCTGAAAAAAGTAGATAATTTGCTGCATTGTTAGAACTTAAAATCACTATTTCATTAATACATTTTTATATTTGTTTAATTCTTTTAATGCAATTCCTGTTCCCCGAACGACAGCTCTTAGAGGGTCTTCTGCAACATACACTGGTAAATCTGTTTTTCTAGATAAACGTTTGTCTAATCCTCTTAACATAGAACCACCTCCGGCTAAATAAATTCCAGTGTTGTATATATCTGCAGCTAACTCTGGTGGAGTTTTAGATAATGTTTCCATTACTGCATCTTCAATTCTCAGAATAGATTTATCCAATGCTTTCGCAATTTCTCTAAATGAAACTTGAACTTGTTTTGGTTTTCCACTTAGTAAATCTCGACCTTGAACCAGCATTTCATCTGGTGGACTTTCTAAGTCTTCCGTGGCAGAGCCAATTTTTATCTTAATTTTTTCAGCAGTAGATTCTCCAACATGCAGATTGTGTTGAGTACGCATGTAGTACATGATATCATTTGTGAATAAGTCACCTGCAACTTTTACAGACTGGTCACAAACAATTCCTCCTAGGGCAATAACAGCAATTTCAGTTGTTCCTCCACCAATATCTATGATCATATTCCCTTTTGGCTCCATGATATCGATACCAACACCAATTGCCGCCGCCATGGGTTCAAAAATTAAGTAAATTTCTTTTGCATTCATGTGTTTTGCAGAATCACGAACTGCTCGTTTCTCTACTTCTGTAATTCCTGAAGGAATACAGATTACCATTCTTAATGCGGGTGGAAATAATTTCTTTTTTATAGATGGAATTTGTTTTACAAATTCCTTTATCATTTGTTCTGAGGCTTCGAAGTCTGCAATAACTCCGTCTTTTAAAGGACGGATTGTTTTGATGTTTTCATGAGTTTTTCCTTGCATTAAATTGGCTTCTTTACCAATTGCAATTATGTGACCAGAAACTCGATTCCTAGCCACAATAGAGGGACTGTCTATAACAACTTTCCCATTGTGAATTATTAAAGTATTTGCGGTTCCTAAATCTATCGCAATATCTTCTGTCATAAAATCGAAAAACCCCATAAAATATCTTTAGTCTATTATTTTTGCGTGTCCTTACAAATTTAGTAAATTTATAATTGAAAAATACATATTATTTATTAATGTTTAAAATGCCTTGTCCCTGTCATTACCATAGATAGTTTGTGATCATTACAATACTCAATACTCAATTGATCTTTGATAGAACCTCCTGGTTGAATGACACTTTTTATCCCTGCTTTGTCTGCAATTTCTACACAATCTGGAAATGGAAAAAATGCGTCACTTGCCATTACACATCCTTCTAAATTAAAGCCAAAAGAAGTTGCTTTGTCTATTGCTTGATTCAATGCATCAACCCTACTAGTTTGCCCTGTTCCACCCGCTAATAATTGTTTGTTTTTTACGAGTATTATAGTGTTAGATTTTGTGTTTTTACATAGTTTTGATGCAAATAATAAATCCTCTAACTCACTTTGGGATGGCTTAATATTGGTTACATATTTTAAATCCTCTAGTTTATCTGTTATACCATCTTTATCTTGAACTAAAGAACCATTCAAACAAGTTCTTACAGTAGTTTTTGGCAGTTCTACTTCCTTTTGAATTAAAAGAATTCTATTTTTCTTTCCTTTTAGAACCGTTAGCGCCTCATCTGAAAAAGAAGGTGCAATTACAACTTCACAAAATAAAGAATGAATTTCTACTGCAGTTTCTTTGTCTATTTCTGTATTTGCAATTAAAACACCACCAAATGCAGAAACGGGGTCTCCAGCTAATGCATCTACATAAGCTTGTTTTACTGTTTTTCTTTGGGCAAAACCACAAGCATTATTGTGTTTTAAAATTGCAAAAGTAGGAGCTTCACCTTTAAATTCTTCAATTAAGTTCACAGCAGCATCAACATCTAGTAAATTGTTGTAACTCAATTCTTTTCCATGAAGTTTGTCAAATATTGCTTCTAAATCTCCAAAGAAATAACCTTTTTGATGAGGGTTTTCTCCATAGCGTAGCGTTTTAGAGCTTTGAACACTGGTTTTGTATACGATCTCGTCTTCATTAAAATAGTTAAAGATAGCAGTATCATAATGAGAAGATATATCAAATGCTTTGGCAGCAAATTTCTTTCTTTCTGATAAAGTTGTTTCTCCATTATTTTGAGATATAATATCTAAGAAATAATCATATTGATTCATTGAGGAAACAGTAAACGTATCTTTAAAATTCTTTGCAGCTGCTCTAATCAATGAGATGCCTCCAATATCAATTTTCTCTACGATATCTTGTTCTGTTGCTCCAGAGGCAACCGTTTTTTCAAACGGGTATAAATCTACAATTACTAAATCTATCTGCGGAATATTAAATTCTTCTAATTCAGCAACGTCATTTTCGTTGTCTTGTCTATTTAGAATACCTCCAAATACTTTTGGATGAAGGGTTTTAACTCTACCACCAAGAATCGATGGATAGGAAGTAACCTCGTCAACAGGAACAACATTTATTCCTAAATTTTTGATAAACTTTTCTGTTCCTCCAGTAGAATAGATTGTAATATTTAAGTCATTTAATTTTTTTACAATTGGTGCTAAGCCATCTTTGTGAAATACCGAAATTAATGCAGATTTGATTGTTTTTGAATTGCTCATTTTTCATTGTGTTGTTAAGCTTGCAAAATTACACAAACATTGAAAGAACTACAATAAAAAGTTAGTAACAATATATTTTAATTAAATTAATAGTTTCATCAAAAGAAAAACGCTACTCAGCATTGTCTAAAAAATTTCTAAACCAAATAGTAAATTTATCTAAAATAGTTTCATTTTTTAAAGTGTTGTAGTTAGGTTCTGGATTTCGTGATGAAAGGGGCGGAGTTGATTTTTCTTTTTGCATTTTTAAATATTTAATGATGTGTATTATGTTATATTCAGTATAATTTAATAAAAAAATAAATATAAAACAATAAAATTAAATAATCTTTGATAATTTTTTACATAAATACCCTAAAATTGCTGTATCTTTTGCGGAAAATGCATTTTCTTTATGAGAATCGATATCAATTTGACCAATATTTTTTTTATGAACAAAAATTGGTAGTACTATTTCTGATTTCACCTTCCAGCCACAGGAGATATAATTACTTTGTTTGGAAACATCTTGTACAATAAAGGGTTCATTACTGACCGCAACCTGACCACAAATTCCCTTTCCAAAAGGAATGATTGTGTGCTCAGTTTCCTCGCCGGTATATTGAGCTAATTTTAATTCATTTTTATTTCCATTTTTAAAATAAAAACCAACCCAGTCGTAATGTGATACTTCTTTTTGTAAATAATTACATAATTTTTGTAACTTTTGTTCTATGGAATAATTAGATGAAAGTATGACGTCTATTTGTTTTTGTAAAATATCTATATCCATTTTTGTATATTTGATTATAAAATAAATGAGCTAAATTAAAATTTTCAGTGAAAAAGTATAAAAACACTCTTGTTTTTTTGATTAAATTTTTTGCAACTTACTCTATTTTAGCGCTGCTTTATAACACTTATTTAGAGTCCTCTCAACAAAAAAAAGTGGTCTTTAAAACCTCCTCTATAACTAGTAACGTTGCTAGTCAAACAACAGAAGTATTGACTTTTTTTGGATATGATGCGCACTTTGAACAGCATGAAAATGAAATGTCTGTGAAGCTTTCGATAGCGGGTACATATATTTCGCGAGTAACAGAGGGTTGCAATTCTCTGAGTTTAATTATTTTATTTATTTCATTTATTGTTGCCTTTGCAGGTTCAATGAAGGCAACTGTTTTTTTTACCCTATTTGGGACTGTTTTCATTTATGTAATCAACGTGTTAAGAATTGCTTTATTATCGGTTCTAGTCTATCAATATCCAAATAAAATTGGAATTTTACATAATTTGGTTTTTCCCGCAATTATCTATGGAACCATTTTTATGCTATGGGTTTTATGGGTGCATAAGTTTTCTAATTTTAAAAGATGAAGAGTTACCAAAAAATAGTGCTGTCTATTTTTCTTTTTTTACTGTTTTTGATCATTAGAGCATATGAGGCATCCCTTTTTTACGACCCTTTAATGGCATATTTTAAGAATGATTATTTGTATAAATATGTAGAGAATATAAACCTCTGGCATTTGACCATAAATATGTTGTTTAGATATTCATTAAATTCAACTATTTCATTGGGTTTGATATGGGTTTTATTTGAAAGAAAAGATTATTTTAAGTTTTCTTTTTTCTTCTTCGTTTTTGCATTTGTATTTCTTGTTCTTGTTTTTTATTTTTTAATAAAAGATGGTTTTGAAGGAGGTTATTTGTTGCCATATTATATCCGTAGATTTATTATTCATCCGTTATTTTTGTTGTTACTTTTACCTGCATTTTATTATCAAAATTTGTCGAAAAATTAATTTAACAAAAATTTAGATTTACTTATTGTAAATTTGTAATAACAATGAAAATTTATCTTTATAAAATAGTCTCCTTTTTGTTAGCACTCTTAGTGTTATTTTCTACTTTTTCTTTTACGGTAGAAAAACATTATTGTGGAGAATTTCTAATGGATGTTTCTTTTACAGGAGTCGCATATAATTGTGGAATGCAAATGGAAAAGACAGTTGCTAAAAAGAAAAATTGCTGTAAAGATGAAGTTCATGTATTAGAAGGTCAAGATGAATTACATCAAACTCATTTTGAAGATTTTGATTTTTCAAAGCAACAATTTTTAATTTCTTTATTCATTTCTTATCATGATTTATTTATTGAAAATAGATCAAATAAAATCAACTACAAATTCCAATGTCCACCTGATATACCCACTAATTATCAGGTTTTATATCAATCTTTTTTAATTTGATTTTTAATTATTAATTCAAAAGTGTTTCTCGATACAAGAAACGAATGTTAATAATTATTAAATCGAAATAATGAAAAATTTTATAGTAGGTAGTTTTTTACTACTTATTCCATTTTCAATAGTATCTCAATCAACTTTCAGTGGCGTGATTATGAATGCAAACAATTCTAAAGATAACCTAGGTTTAGAGGGTGCAAGTTTACATTGGTTAAATACAAATGTAAGCGCAATTACAGATCAAAAAGGAAAGTTTACGATTCCTTACAAAAGAGCCTACAGGAGTTTAGTGGTGAGTTATTTAGGGTATAAAACAGATACTATTACAATACAAAATTTAAAACCAATTTATCACTTTTTAAAACTAGAGGGCGAGCTAGAGGAGATTACTGTTACAACACGTAAAAAAGCGACCTACAAATCATTTTTAGCAACTTCAAATGTATTCACTGTTAATTCTGATGAATTGCTAAAGGCAGCTTGTTGTAATTTGGCAGAAAGCTTTGAAACAAACCCGTCTATAGATGTTAGTTTTACGGATGCTTTAACGGGTACAAAGCAGATACAAATGCTAGGATTAACAAGTCCATATTTATTAATTTCTCAAGAAAATATTCCTTCTGTAAGAGGAGCCTCTCAAGTTTTTGGACTGACATTTACACCAGGAACATGGGTAGAAAGTATTCAAATTACAAAGGGAGCCGGCAGTGTAGTCAATGGTTATGAAAGTATTTCAGGTCAAATTAATGCTGAATTGGTAAAGCCTTTTTCTGATGATAAGTTCTTTTTAAACACTTATTCTTCTATAAATGGAAGATTAGAGTTAAACCTGCATTTCAATCAAAGAGTTTCAAAAAAATGGCAAACAGGTTTTTATCTTCATGGAAATTATAGAGGCATAAAATTTGATAAAAACAAAGATAATTTTTTAGATGTACCATTGGCAAAACAAGTAAACGTAATGAACCGTTGGCAATATACAGATGCCAAAAAAGGTTGGGTTAGCTTTGTAAATATGCGTTTTTTAAACGATGAAAAACAAACTGGTGAAACTTTTTTTAACCCGGAATTAGACAAAGGAACATCCAATGCCTGGGGAAGTGAAATTGGTACAAGACGTTTCGAAACGTCAGCTAAATTGGGGTATGTTTTTCCTGAGATTCCATATCAAAGGGTTGGTTTTCAAATAGCCTATAGTAATCATCATCAAGATTCATATTTTGGCTTAAATGTGTATGATATTCAACATCAAAGTGTGTATACTAATTTAATTTTTAATTCAATAATAGGCGATACAAGAAGCAAGTTCAAAACAGGTATCAACTATACTTACGATTCATATGATGAATTGGTAAATAGTATAAACTTTGATAGAAATGAAAATTCTCTAGGAGCCTTCTTCGAATATGCTTTTGATAATTTAGATAATTTTAGTTTTACTGCTGGTGCAAGAATAGATACTCATAATCTATTAGGAGTTTTTATTACACCTCGGCTGCATTTAAGATATGTTCCATGGAAGAATAGTGTTTTTAGGGCTTCTTTTGGAAGAGGGAAGAGAAGTGCTAATATTTTTGCCGAAAATCAGCAATTATTTGCAAGTTCAAGGCAAATAAACTTAGATGATGTTGGTGGAGCTATTTATGGATTAAACCCAGAAATTGCTTGGAATTATGGGGTTTCATTCATGCAAAAATTTACTGTTTTTAATAAAAAAGGAGCTATTACGGTAGATTTATATCAAACTAAT
>JAQWIO010000133.1 GCA_029248845.1 Polaribacter sp.
ATCATTAGATTCTTTTAAAGGGAAATATGTATACATAGATGTTTGGGCTACTTGGTGTGGACCTTGCATTAGGGAAATCCCAGCATTGGATAAACTAGAAAAAGAATACCACTCAAAAAACATAGCATTTGTTAGTATATCAACTGATGAATTTAGAAGAAGCGGTGGATCTTGGGAAGCAGCAGAAAAGAAATGGAGTAATTTTGTGAAGGATAGAAATATGAGTGGCATTCAGTTGTGGTCTGGCAAGGATACTCGTTTTCAACAAGAATATCAAATCAATGGAATACCACGATTTATTTTAATTGATCCACAAGGTAATATTGTAGATGCAAATGCACCAAGACCCTCTGACCCAAGGCTAAGAAACATCTTTAATTCTCTAGACATTTAAAGAGAGTTAAAACAAAAAAAAACGAAACCTAAAATTTAGGTTTCGTTTTTTTTTGTTTTGTTAGATTCAACTAATCTTTATAAACTCCCATATCTGCATACTTATCCATTCTTTTAGAAACTAAATCGACATCGTTTAAGTCTTTTAATTCCTCAAATGCAGTAATGATCTGTTCTTGAACAGCTTTAAAGGCTTCTTCTCTATTTGTATGAGCTCCTCCAACTGGTTCTTTAATAATTCCATCGATTAGTTTCAGCTTTTTCATATCTTCTCCTGTAAGTTTTAAAGCAGCGGCAGCTTGTTCTTTAAACTCCCAACTTCTCCATAAAATAGAAGAACACGATTCTGGAGAAATGACAGTATACCAGGTATTTTCCATCATATAGACTCTGTCTCCTACTCCAATTCCTAGAGCTCCACCTGAAGCTCCTTCACCAATAACTATGGTTATAATTTGAGTTTTTAAGCGCGTCATTTCTAAAATATTTCTGGCAATTGCCTCACCTTGTCCACGTTCTTCTGCTTCTAAACCTGGATATGCTCCGGGAGTATCTAATAATGTAACAACAGGAATTCTAAATTTTTCTGCCATTTTCATTAAACGCAATGCTTTTCTATATCCCTCAGGATTTGCCATCCCAAAATTTCTATACTGACGTGTTTTGGTATTGTACCCTTTTTGCTGACCAATAAACATAAAAGATTGATCCCCAATTTTACCCAAACCTCCAATCATAGCTTTGTCATCTTTGACACTTCTATCTCCATGTAATTCCATAAAAGTATCTCCACAAATGGCTTTAATATAATCTAAGGTATAAGGCCTATTTGGGTGCCTAGATAATTGAACTCTTTGCCAGGGAGTCATGTTTTTATAAATATCTTTTCTAGCTATTTCTAATTTTTTTTCAATCTTTCGACAAGTAGCACTCACATCTACATCACTTTCTTTACCTATAATTTGACACTTATCTAGTTGGTCTAGAAGTTCTTTAATAGGCATTTCAAAATCTAAATATTCCATTTTGTAATTATTTGATTTTCGTTGTTTTGTAGGACAAACATACTATAAAATTAATTGTTTTTTTTAAAAAAAAGTCACTTTTTTCTAACAGTTTTTTCTTTATTTTTTTTTCTTATAACTGTTTTGTTCTTAATAATTGCGTTTAACAAAACAACAAACAAGACTATAAAAGCACCAAAATAAAATTCGATATTCATTTTTTCTTTTTCACCAAAAATAATCAGCGCCAAAATAATCGCATAAATGGGTTCTAAATTGAGGGTTAATATTACGGTGTATGGCGATAAATACTTCATCACTTTCACAGAGGTTATAAACGCATATGCGGTACAAAAACTACTTAAAATCAATAGATATAACCAATCTAATTTTGAAATTTTAAAAAAAGATATTGAGAAACCATTTATTACTAATAGATATGCAGTTATAAAAACAACCCCAAAAAATAATTGATAAAGAGAAATTGTACTGGCAGCATATTTTTTAATAAAGAGACCGTTTAAAACTGAGAAAATTGCACTTAAAAGAGATGAAATTAGTGCGTAGAAAATTCCTAATCGATATTGAATTTCAAAATTAAATATAATATATAAACCCAAAATTACGATGAGGCCTAAAACTATTTCTAATTTATTAATTCTTCTTTTAAAGAAAAGGGGTTCAATTAACGATACAAAAAAAGCACCGGTACTCATAGTTACTAGGGCAACAGAGACATTAGATACTTTGATGGCTTTGAAGAAAAATATCCAATGCAACGCAATAACAACTCCTGTAAGGAAAAACTTCCCAATTCCAATTCGATCAGCTTTAAATGATTTCTTTTTTATGAAAAAATAGAGGACAATAAAAACGACTGCTAAAAACATTCTATACCAAACCAGAGGAATAGCATCTAGGCTAATTAGTGCGCCTAAAATAGCAGTAAAACCCCAAATTAAAACAATTAGATGCAGTAGCAAATAATTTTTTAGTTTACTTTCTTGCATTTGTATATAAATAAAAGGCTATACAGCCAAAAGCTAGATTAGGCATCCAGACATAAAGAAGAGAATTTACACTAGCTACAGCACCCAAAACTTCAGCAATTTTCATCAAAAAAACATACATGAACATGATAGCAATACCAATTGCTAGATTAACACCTGTGCCTCCTCTTCTTTTTCTAAAAGCCAACGCAACAGCAATAATTGTTAATATATAAGTAGCTATTGGTAAGCTTGTTCTTTTATGAAATTCTACTAAATAGACATTCAAATTTTTAACGCCTCTCTTTTTTGAGACATCAATAAATTCATTTAACTCTCCAGATGGCATTTCTTGTGATAGTGCAGATTTATAGATTAAATCTTTCGGTGTAAAGTTAAAAACAGTATCCTTTTTGGTTCCCGAAAAAATACTATCTCTATCCTTATAAATTTCACGCATTTTCCAATTAGAAAGTGTAAAAACAGAATCGGTACTATTATAATTTATTCTGTTAGAAACTAATTTTGATTTCAATTCAATACCATCATAGACTTCTGATGTAAAATCGTATCCAGAATTGGTGGCAGTATTAAAACTTCTAATAAAAATATAAGTGCTATCTGTCAGCTGCAAACTAAATTCTCTTACAAATTTTAATTCGTTTTTTTGTCTGCTGCTGTTTATATATTCTTTTTCAAATTTTTTTCTTTCTTTACTACTATTTGGCACTACAAAATGATTCATCCCAAGAGAAATAAGTGTAATTAAAGTTGCTCCTATAAAATATGGGTATAAAAATCTTTTAAAAGAAACCTTTGCATTTGTGATGGCTATAATCTCTGAATTATTGGATAATTTAGAAGTAAATAAAATTACAGCAATAAATAATGCTAAAGGCATGAAAGTATTTGCATAATAAATGATGAAATTTTTATAATATTCATCTACTATTTGGTAAAACCCTAAATCTGGGTGTTCTAGAAAATTATCAATCTTTTCAGAAATATCTATAGCAATCGCTATAGGAATTAAGATCAATAAGGTAAACAAGAACGTTACCAAAAATCGTTTTAATATGTACCAATCTATAATTTTCAAAAGTGTCGCTATGTTTTTTAAATTTAAACGTTAAATAATTTATAACCGTTTATTCATTTGTTTGACCATCATCTCTTTCCATTCTCTAAAATCTCCAGCTAAAATATGTTTTCTTGCTTCACGAGTTAACCAAACATAAAATCCTAAGTTATGTATGGACGCGATCTGTTTTCCTAACATTTCTTTCGCAGCAAAAAGGTGACGTAGATAGGCTTTTGAATATAGGGTGTCTACCCAGGTAATTGCCATGTCATCTATGGGAGAAAAATCTTCTTCCCACTTTTTATTTTTAATATTGATGGTCCCATGAGCAGTAAATAACATTCCGTTTCTGGCGTTTCTTGTGGGCATGACACAATCAAACATATCAATTCCCAGAGCAATATTTTCTAAAATATTGATCGGAGTTCCAACTCCCATTAAATAACGAGGTTTTTCTTCTGGTAAAATTGCTGTTACCACTTCTGTCATTGCATACATTTCTTCGGCAGGTTCACCTACAGAGAGCCCACCAATTGCATTCGCTTGGGCACCAACATTTGCTATATACTCTGCAGATTGTCTTCGAAGATCTTTATAGGTACTTCCTTGTACTATTGGAAAAAAAGTTTGTTCAAACCCATATTTAAAGGGTAAGGTTTCTAAATGTTTGATACATCTATTTAACCATCTATGGGTCATATGCATCGAACGTTTTGCATAATTATAATCACAAGGATAGGGAGTACATTCATCAAAAGCCATGATAATGTCTGCGCCAATTGTTCGTTGAATTTCCATGACGTTTTCAGGTGTAAAAAAGTGCATAGAACCATCTATATGACTTTTAAATTTAACCCCTTCTTCATTAATCTTCCTTCTTCCAGAAAGAGAATATACTTGATATCCACCAGAATCTGTTAATATATTACGATCCCAGTTCATAAACTTATGCAAACCTCCAGCTTTTTCTAAAATATCCAACCCTGGACGTAAATATAAGTGGTAGGTATTTCCTAAAATTATGTCTGGATTTATTTCTTCTTTTAATTCTGTTTGGTGTACTCCTTTGACCGTTCCAACCGTTCCTACAGGCATAAATATTGGCGTTTCTATAGTTCCGTGGTCAGTTGTTATTACTCCTGCTCTTGCTTGACTCTTTGGGTCGGTTATTTTTAAGTCGAATTTCACACATTTAAATTTT
>JAQWIO010000024.1 GCA_029248845.1 Polaribacter sp.
GTCTTCCCTTGGCATCTTTTAGAAAGAGAATGAGCAGTCGTTCAAATGAATTAAAAAAAGAATATGAAGCTGAAGTTAAATCCATCTGCGATGGGTTTAAAAAACCAAATTTTATAGTTAAACGGTTAGGAGAATTTAGTGTTTTTACCATGTTATTGCTGAGAAAGTTTACAATTTCTAAAAGCTTAATATATTTTTACTCTCCAACCAAGAAAAAATGGATTCTAAAAAAGAGGAGGTCATCACTAACAGTTCATAGTTTTTCTAAACTAATCTTTCTAAAATGATTTCTAAATTTAATCTATGAAAGAGAAGTATTCTACCTGGCAGTATTGACTTTTCTATAATAAATGTAATTGTTGTAGAAAATTATGATGGATTTAGAAAGGCCAGAATTAATAATGAAAAATTTATTTTTAGTAAAACTTAGGTTTATTTCATTTATACTATTCATAACAATTATATTTTAAAGAAAAAGGGCACTTCACTCGAGACCTGTACATTCGCCACAATTTTTTCACTTATATAACAATAAGTTGAAATTAGAATACGTTTAAATTTATACCATAAAGACTGTATTTATCTTGTCTAAGAATAAAAAAATTACAAATGAAGATTAAAATTTTAAAAGTTAAAATAAGAAGATTTATTGCAAAAAATTTATCTGTACTAGTTCACTTTATTTATTATTTGAAATTTAAGAGGTATAATTTTAAGAAAAAGCCACCTATTATAGTCCTAACACCAGGTAAAGTTGGTTCATCAAGTGTCTATAATACATTAAAAAATAAGCTTAAAAATAATCATGTTTTTCATATTCATCAATTATCCGATATAGGTATAAAGAATTCTATCAATACTCATTTAAATTCTGACAGGAAATCTTTACCTATGCATTTAATAATTTCTAGTTTACTAAATAAGAAGTTAATGGATTATAATGATGAAGTTAGAATCATAACTTTGCTAAGAGAACCTGTTTCTAGGGCTATTTCTGGAATCTTTCAAAATATTGAATTATATGCTAAAGAATTGGAAAATAAAAACTTGAAAATTATTGAATCAAAAGTAGTAGATAAAGTTATAAAAAAGATCCCTATGTCTTTAGAGTATATCGAAAAATGGATCAAATTTGAATTAAAAAATAATTTAGAAATAGATATATATAATGATGATTTTTCTTCCAATACTGGGTTTAAGATATTTCATAATAATGGTATTAAATTGTTGTTAATTCGTATGGAAGATCTAAATTTTAGTTTTAAAGGTGCAACAATGAATTTTTTTGACCTTGAAGAAGGAATAAAATTAAAAGATTATAATATTGGAGAAGAAAAGTATTACTCAAGACAATATAAATCCCTTAGGAATAAAATAAAACTAAGCAATGAGAATATTGATAAAATATTATCATCAAAATATGTTATACATTTTTATGGAGATTATGTTGATAAAATAATAAATAAATACAGCAATTAGTATATGTTATTAGGTTATGAAGTTTTTAAATCTGGACTTGAATTTATCGATTTTGCTGACAATAAAATTATAAATACTATTAACCCACACAGTTATTGTATTGCTAAAAATGACAAAATTTTTGAAAAAGCTTTAAAAGCCTCTGATGTTTTATTGCCAGATGGAATAGGTATTGTATGGGCTGATAAATTTTTGAATAACCACAACATTAAAAAGATAGCAGGTTTTGATTTGTTTTTGTTCTTAATGCAAAAATTAAATACTGAAAATGGCGCTGTTTTTTTTTTGGGGGCCTCTCAAGATACTTTAGATAAAATTAAAAGAAAATGTGCATTAGATTACCCAAATGTATCACTTGGCAATTATTCACCCCCATATAAACCCGTCTTTACCACTGAAGATTCCTATAAAATGTGTAGTCAGGTAAATGCCTTTCAACCTGATGTTTTATTTGTAGGTATGACAGCACCAAAACAAGAAAAGTGGGTTTACAAATACAAAGATGAATTAAATGCTAATAACATCTGTAGTATTGGAGCTGTATTTGATTTTTATGCAGGTAATGTAAATCGCGCTCCAAAATTTATTATTAGACTAGGTCTTGAATGGTTGCATAGGAGTATGAAAAGTAAACGTTTATTTAAGCGTAATTTTATTTCAAACCCTAAATTTATTCTTGATATATTAAAAATCAAATTTTTTATAAAAACAAACAAATGCGAATAGTAATTATAACACAAAATGAACCTTTTTATCTCACAAAAAGCTTAAGACATCTGTTAGATATTCTACCAAAAAATTCTGAAGTAGTTGGTTGTGTAGTTAATGATGTTTCTCCATTTGGTAAAAAAGAATCATTTTTTACTAAAGCAAAAAAAACTTACGATATTTTCGGTTTGAAATTTTTCACTTATTACTCGTTGAAATACTTGAAATCAAAAGTTAATTCAAAAAATAATGTATTCAAATTTTTGAAATCTAGTTCAATACCAATAATAATTCTTGATGAACCGATTAATAAATCAAAATCAGTAAATAAAATAAAATCATTTCAACCAGATTTATTGGTCTCTATTTTAGGAAACCAAATATTTAAACCTCCCATATTAAATTTAGCACCAAAAGGGTGTATTAATTTACATACAGCTTTATTACCTAAGTATAGAGGCTTGATGCCGACTTTTTGGGTAATGAAAAACAATGAAAAGAAAACAGGGGTCTCTGTATTTTTTGTTGATGAAGGAATTGATAGCGGTCCAATCATCGTTCAAACAGAGGTTGAAATTGGTAAAAGAACACAAGAAGAGTTAATTAATCACACAAAGAAACTTGGAATGGAAGCGATCGCTAAAAGCATTGATTTAATTCAAAAAAATGAGGTTAAACTTATTGAAAATGATCCTTCTAAAAAAACCTATTTTACATTTCCTACTAGGAAAGATGTTATAGAGTTTAAGGAAAATGGCAAAAAGTTTTTTTAATGAAAATTCTAACTTTTGATATTGAAGAGTGGTATCACTTACTTGACAATCCAGATACAAAAACAGAACATCAATGGAGTAATTTTGATTCTAGAATTCGGTTAGGAATGGATCTTATTTATGATATTTTCGAAAAAACGAAAAAATCAGCTACTTTTTTTGTAGTTGGTTGGATGGCAGAAAAACATCCTGAAATCATAAAAGAGATCAGTGATCGTGGTTTTGAAATAGGGAGTCATACCCATTTACATCAATTGGCATATGAACTAGACCGAAAAACATTTTATCATGATGTTCAAAAATCCATAAAAACCCTAGAAGATTGTACAGGTAAAAAAGTATCTAGTTTTAGAGCTCCAGGTTTTAGTATTACTGAAAATAACAAATGGGCTTTTGAAGTCTTACATGAGTTGGGCATCACAAAAGACAGTTCTGTTTTCCCAGCTGGTAGAGCCCATGGTGGCTTGCCATCATATAATTTCGCAATACCCTCGATTATAGAGTACAACGGAATTAAATTGAAAGAGTTTCCAATCAATACGCATACCATTTTAGGAAAGCCTTTTATTTTCTCGGGAGGTGGTTATTTTAGACTACTGCCTTATGAACTTATTAAATCGTTTACAAAAAAGTCAGATTATGTGATGTCATATTTTCATCCTAGAGATTTTGACAGTGATCAACCTATTGTACCAGGCCTTTCGCTTCCCAGGCGTTTTAAATCCTATGTAGGTATTAAAAATTGCAAATCTAAATTAGAGCAATGGTTAAGCGATTTCGATTTTATTGATTTAAATCAAGCAGACCAATCAATTAATTGGGATCAAGTGCCAATAGTAAAATTATAAAATTAGTTTAATTATTGAATGAATAATCCCAGTTAAAAAAAATCAAAATTGTTGTACTAGATAAGTCTTATTTTTATTAAATACCAATTCGTTAGCCAGTAATTTACCTCTTCAAAATGCCGAAAAGGCTTCATAATTGTTTGAGAGGCAAACGGGGTAACGAACTACAATAATCTTTTAATGAACTAATTTGAACGTGTAAATTTCTTCTTGTTAGAATACCAAGACCGATGGATTTATCATTGTACATGCTAATTCTAAAAAAGTAAAAAACACCCATAGAGTCCTAAACTCTAACTAGCTGAAGTAAGCCTCTTAATATTCCATTAAGACAAAAATATTTAATTATTTCTTATGAGAAACTCTTAAAACTCAAACATAATAGAGGTTTCTAATAAGCACCTTTCTTACAAGATACAAATATGAATCAATTGACATCCAGACCAGAAATTTATCTTCTAGGGATATTTTTAGCGAATTTAATCACAACATTCTTATTGATACCAAGAATAAGAAATACGACCTTAAAATTAGGATATACAGATACTCCAGATGCGAGAAGTTCTCATCAAAATACTGTTCCAACTTTTGGAGGAATTGCTTTTTATATTTCATTAATTCTAACCCTTTTTATGCTTCAAAAAGAGTATGATAAT
>JAQWIO010000025.1 GCA_029248845.1 Polaribacter sp.
TTGTTCAATAACCAAAGAACTATTGCTATCTAAAACAGCATCTTCTACAACCACATTTCTTCTAACAGGTAAGCAATGCATAAACTTAGCAGTTCCTATTTTATCCTTCGTAATCTTCCAATCTGACAATGTCTGAAGTATATTTCCATATTCTTCATAGGAACTCCAGTTTTTTGTATACACAAAATCAGCATCTTCAAATGCTACTTCTTGCGAATGAAAGATAGGAACATCTTTTGTGATTTCAGGATTCAAATTATATCCTTCAGGATTTGCAATTACAAACTCAACGTCCATTTTTTGCATTGCTTGAACAAAACTGTTTGCAACCGCATGGGGTAAAGCTTTTACATGTGGTGCCCAACTTAAAACTACTTTTGGTTTCTTTTTTGTGGAGTTTTCAGAAATGGTAATTGCATCTGTTAAACCCTGCAAAGGATGACCAGTAGCACTTTCCATACTTAAAATGGGTACTGAAGCAAATTTTACAAAAGATTTTAGAACGTGTTCACTTTCGTCTTTTTCTTTGTCTGTTAAAGTTGGAAATGCTCTTACAGCAATTACATCGCAATATTGAGAAACTACTGCAGCTGCCTCTTTAATATGTTCTGCTGTGTTTCCATTCATCATAGATCCGTCTTCAAATTCAATTCCCCAGGCATCCCCAGAAACATTCATAACAATAGTATTCATGCCTAAGTTTACAGCTGCTTTTTGTGTACTTAAACGCGTTCGAAGACTAGAATTAAAAAAAAGTAATCCTAAAGTTTTGTTTTTCCCTAATTCAATATTTGCTATTGGATTTGCTTTAATTTCTTTTGCTTCTTCTATCCAAGTGTTGATGTCTTTAATATCATTTATAGAGGTGTAATTCTTCATTTTTTACTATTTTATTTTTGTGAATTCAGCTCTGCTTTCAAAGGCATTTGTTATAAAATCGTCTTCCAAACCGTTTACAATCCATGTTTCTATATGTGCACTTTTACTTAAAGAGGCAGCTTCAATTTTAGATTCCATTCCTCCACTACCATGTGACGATAAAGAGCTAACAACTTCTTTTTTTAAGGCTTCTAAATTGGTCACTTCTTTAATTGTAATTGGTGCTTTATTTTTGATAGACTCTTTGGTGTAAATTCCATTGGTATTTGTAGCTATTATTAACAAATCTACATTTAAAAGAGTAGCCGTTAATGCTGCTAATTTATCATTATCACCAAACTTAATTTCATCGGTAGCTACTGTATCATTTTCATTAATAATTGGAATGTAATTATTTTGGACTAGAACGTTAATCGTATTTACAATATTTACTTTGCTTTCTTTTTTTTCAAAATCAGAATAGGAGAGAAGACATTGAGAACTTAATAAACCATATTCTCTAAAAATTTCTTGATAAATTCTTATCAAATGAGGCTGTCCAATAGAGGCAAGTGCTTGTTTTATAAATACTTCTTCATGTTTACTCTCTAATTTTACAAATTGTTTTGCAACCGCAATTGCACCAGAGCTAACAATTATAAATTCGTAGGTATGCTTCAGTTTTGCGAGCTGTTTTGCAATATCTTCTATTTTTCCTCTAGAAATATTATCTGTTTCTTTGGTAAGTGTATTAGAACCTACTTTTAGTAAAATGCGTTTCTTTTTTTGCATACTATCTTATTTGCCCATTTCCGTATACATACCATTTGTTTGTAACTAAATGTTTTAAACCTATGGGTCCACGTTGATGTAATTTATCTGTACTTATTGCCAATTCTCCTCCTAATCCTAATTGACCTCCGTCTGTAAAACGAGAAGATACATTGTGATATACAGCAGCTGTATCTACATTTTCCATAAATAATTTAGCTTCAGCTTTATTATTTGTTATAATAACCGATGAATGCCCACCAGAATACGTGTTGATTATTTCAATTGTATCTTTATTTGAAGGTATTTCTCCAATTACAATTTTATAATCTAAAAATTCTTCGTACCAAATATCTTTGGATGAAATTTTTTGAACAGTATCAAATTTAGAAATAATTTCATCGCCCAAAACCTGAATCTTAAGTTCTTTTAATTTAGATAACAATTTATGAATGAAAGCTGTTTTATCAGGAAGGTTTTTATCAATTAAAACTTTATCGATAGCATTACAAGCAGATATTTTTGATTTTCCATTTAAAATAACATCAATAGCAATATCTACATTAGCTTCTTTATGAACGTAGACAAAGTTATTTCCACGTCCGCTAATAATAACGGGACAAGTAGCGTGTTCTTTAACAAAAGCAATTAAGCGTTCACCTCCTCTTGGTACAATTAAGTCGACTTTTTGGGTTGGTTTTTCCAAAAACGCTTGCGTTTCAGTTCTATTAAACTGTAGATAGGTAACCCAGTCTGAAGAAGCGTTGTGTTGTTTTAAAGCTTGATGCCATAAGTCCACAATTTTAAGGTTTGATTTTAAAGACTCTTTTCCTCCTTTTAATAGTATTTTATTTCCGGATTTAAAGGCAATCCCTGCAGCTTCAACCGTTACATCTG
>JAQWIO010000036.1 GCA_029248845.1 Polaribacter sp.
AGATATATTTTTGGAGTTTGCCTTAGACGAAACTTCTTTTAAGAAGAAACCATTGTGTAAAGCTGTATTCCACGAAGCCCCTTGTAAGACTTTTTTGGTCCAAAATGATTTTAAATAATCATAGTATGAAGTTGAATCTCCAGACCACTTCAATAAAATCTCTTGAATTTGACGTGTTTTAAATAGTTTCTGAATAGTTGGCTGAACCAGACTGTAATTTCCTTTAGAAATAGAAACATCACCCCAACTCTCTAAAAAGTGAGTTGCTGGTAGCACATAATTTGATGCGGCAACCGTATCGTTATTCTCTACAGAAATTGCAACTGATAATTTATTCTTTAAGGCCTCAGCAAATTCGGCGCCATTTGATAAATTGTAAACAGGATCTACATTATAAGAAATAACCCCAGCAACTTTTCCAGATTTTAAATCTGAAACTAATTGAGCTACATCAGCATCATTTCCTTGACGAATATTTAAAGTATTGTTTACATCAATAATTTCACTATTTAATACTTTGTTAATCGCTAAAGTAATTAACTGAGCATTTTTATCGTTCAAACCAGTTAAAACAACTGCTTTAGAACCAGCCTTCTTTAACGTACTAGCTAATTTTTTTATTTCAACATCTTTGGCAGTTGCTTTAGAAGCAACCTTATTACCCGTAATTGCGTTGTATAAATTTAACAAAGCAAATACTTGATCAGACGGTTTTACAACCAAACGCTTATCTGCATTTGCGCCTGTTAAAGACATATTACTTTCTAATTGAACATGATAAGACATTTTACCATTCTCTGGCTTTCTACCTTGTATGTATTTTTTCTCAAATCCACCATGAAAATCTCCTAAGAAATCAGCTCCAAAAGAAACGATTACCTCGGCTTTGTCTAAATGATAATTTGGTAATGCTCTTTGACCATACATTGCTTCAAAAGCATCTACAGCTCCACTTTCTGAAATTGCATCATAAACAACATGTTTTATATTCGGATAAGCAGCAGTAAATTCTCCAATAATTTTATCTGTAGAAGGGCTGGCCATGGTCCCTGTTAGTAGAACAACTGGTTTATTTGCAGCACTTAACGCTGCTAAAGTCGCTCCAATTTCTTTATCTGCAGCTTTCCAAGAAATTGGATTTCCAGACTTTGAAGGCTCTTTTAAGCGAAGGCTTTCGTCATATAAAGATAAAACAGATGCTTGAACTCTTGCATTCGTTGTTCCATTCGCTTCCTTATTTGGCATGATTTGAATTGGACGACCTTCTCTTGTTTTTACCAAGACATTTGCAAAATCGTACCCATCCGCCACCGTTGTTGCATACCAATCTGCTACTCCAGGAATAATATCGTCTGGTTTTACAACATAAGGTATCGATTTAACAACTGGTCCTTCACAAGCTGCTAAGGATGCTGCCGCTGTGGTAAAACCAACATACTTTAGGAAATCTCTTCGTGATGTAGAAGAAGTCTCAAGTGTTTCTTTATCACCTAAAAAATCATCTGTAGGAATCGTTTCTACAAACTCATTTTTACTTAGCGTTTCAACAACAGAACTATCTTTTAGTTCTTCAACACTTTTCCAGTATTTTTTGATTGAAGCCATTTAAACTTTTTTATTGATTGATTGAAAGATTTAAAAATTAATAAATCTTTTCGTTTTAATCTTGATTAATAATGACACTTACCACACTCTAAACCACCCAACTGAGACGCTGTAACTTTATCTACACCATACTTTTTTGCTAATTGTTCGTGGATCTTTGCGTAATATTCGTTTCCTTTTAAATCTACTTTTGTTTCTCTATGACAGTCGATACACCAACCCATCGTTAATGGAGAATGTTGATACATTTCTTCCATTTCTTCAACTGGTCCATGACATTTCTGACACTTAACACCTGCAACTGTTACGTGTTGCGAGTGATTAAAGTATACGAAATCTGGCAAATTATGAATGCGAACCCACTTGATTGGTTTTGTATCACCCGTGTATTCCAAATTCTCAGCATCCCATCCAGCAGCTCGATATACTTTTGCAATTTCTTTATCTAATTCTGACTTCCCTAGAACTACACCATCTTCTAATTCTACTACGGTATTGTCAGCTACTTCAGCAATGCTTTTATGACAATTCATACAAACATTTACAGAAGGAATCCCTGAATGTTTACTGTGTTTTGCTGAGGAATGACAGTACTGACAATCTACTTTATTATCTCCTGCATGTATTTTATGAGAAAAAACAATAGGTTGTATTGGTTGATATCCCTGATCTACACCTACTTTAAATAGAGTTCCAAAGAGAACGTAAGCTGTCATTAACAACCCAAAAATCACAAACATTACATGTAAGAATGTATTCTTCTTGATACCTTCCCATAATTCATGTAAATCTCTTTTTAAATTAGATTGAGAAGGCTCTCTTTTATTTCCTTTTAACTCATTTACTTGCTTTAGCAAACTCGCAATCATTACAAAAGCAACCACAATAGCAGCAGCTAATAAATATATAATCCACGTTGGAGAGGATGGAGCTTGATCTACAGGAACACCTTCGGCTTTTACTTCACCCTTTTTTGGCAATTCGCCTACTGTTGTATAATATAAAATATCATCAATATTTTTATCTGACAACTGAGGAAAAGCAGTCATTGCAGATCCATTGTATTCCTCATAAACGGCAATTGCGTCTGCGTCACCTGAAGCCCTTAATGCTGCGTTATTTTTTATCCAAGCTTTTAACCAGTCGTTTTCTCTTCGAGACTCGATACCTCCTAGCGCCGGACCAACAAGCTTTCTTTTTAACTTGTGACAGGAAGCACATTGTGATTTAAATAAATTTTTACCTTCTTTTTGACGCGCTTCGTCTATATCTTGTGAATAAAAAGACATGCTAAATGCAAAAAACAAGAAAAAAGTAAAACTCCTTAGAATTGGGGTAATTAGTCTATTGTGCAATGCTACACTTTTCATATTTAAACTGTGTTTAAAAATACCTAATATAAAATGATAAAAATTCATTTTTTTTGTCGTACAAAAGTACTACATATTACCAAAATCTGAAAAAGGAAAAGAATGTTAA
>JAQWIO010000049.1 GCA_029248845.1 Polaribacter sp.
AATCATATTTCCTTTGGCAAAATTTGTATAAAAATTTGGTTGATCAAAATCAAAAATCCCATAATTATAAATGATGTCTAAATTTATAACAGGATCTTTAATTCTTATGGCAGAGTGCCCAAAAGCTTCGTATAATTCTTCACCCGGGCCAGCTGTAACAATGCTTATTTCAGAATATTTGGAAAGTTGAAACTGAGCTGATCCCGTAGAATAAATTGAAAGAAAAAAAATTAAAAAAATGTATTTTTTTTTCATAAGAACTAACGTCTAAAAAAACTATAATCAACTGTAATTGAAAAAATATTTGAATATAAAGCATTGCCAACACTTGCAATATTGGTTAATGCATAATCCACTTTTATTCCACTATATTTAAAACCTAGACCAAAATTAGGTTGTATAGAGATTGCTTTGGTATTATCAAATTCTGTAATGTATTGAAAATTACCAATTCCAGCTCTAATATAAATCAATTTATCTAAATCTAACTGAAGTCCCACTGCTGGATCTATACTTATCACATTCGAAGAAAAAAGGTCATTTGTTTTGGCAAAACGCATATTTGCATTTACTTCAGTAAGAAGATTAAAAAAACGTCCAATTTTCCAATTTTTTGCAACACCTAATTGCATTTTTGGTTTTGTTATTTCTGTTGTTGCTGGTAACTCTTGATTTTGTCCAGGTAATAGAGTGATGGCATCTTTAATTTTATTAAACTCATTTTCATTGATTGACCAACTATTAAAAGTACTGGTAATATCTCTTACCATCAATCCAAATTTCCAAGAAGTACGCTCAAATTGAATTCCTGCGTCAAAACCAAATCCCCAAGAAGAAGCAAAGTCACCAATAATTCGTCTAACTACCTTCGCATTTATACCAAATTTAAAATCCTTAAAAATCAGATTTCTTGCATATGCAATATTAAATGCATAATCAGCGGACGAAAAAAGACTGATTTTATTAAAATCAATATTACCATCATCATCAATTAGATCTGTTGTATTAAGAATATCGTCAACACCGAAACGAATTACAGAAATACCAAGAGCGCTTTGTTGATCAATTGGCATCGCAAAACTTGCATGATTATAATTTGCAATTCCTGCAAAATAGGAGGCATGCATTAGGGACCCTTGAAAATCTTTTACGCCAACTAAACCTGCTGGATTCCAGTATATTGAATTTACATCATTCGTACTAGCTACAACACTTTTACTCATTCCTAATCCAGCTGCATCAACTCCAATAGTTAAAAATTCATTTGAATAACTTGTGAATTCTTGTGCAGTTAATAGCAGTGGGAAAAATAAAACTGATAATAAAATTTTGTATTTCAATGTGGTAAAATTAACTCTAACAAATATCTAAAAACATACTAAAATAACCCTAGTTTTTTGGAGTTATTGTTTAGAATAAATTTATCTGTATATTTTCTTTGATAAATCGTTCGATTCTTAGTTCAAGCCAGATGTTTTCTAATGGGTTAAAAGATGACATGAAACCAACGTGACCCCCAAATTTTGTTCTTTCAAAAAAGAAATTATCTGAATCATAAGCTTCTTTATACGGAAAACATTCTTTAGACAAGAAGGAGTCATCTTTTGCATTTATCAATAAAGTTGGTTTTTTAATTGAATGTAAATAAGGTTTAGAGCTTGCTTTTTCCCAGTATTCTTCAGGGGTTTTAAAACCAAAGACCGGTACTGTATACAAAAGTTCTAAATGCTTAAATTTTGTTGCTTTAAACAATTTATCTTTATCTAATTTATATTCAGGAAACGTATGTGCCTTTTGTAATAATTTGTTTTTCATGGTTTTAAAAAAAAGTTCTATGTACAACTTGTTTTTTAATTTATCCATTTCTTTTTCAGCAGATGCAATATCAATTGGAACAGAAACAGCAATGCCACCTTTTATAATCGGTGATATGTTTCCTGATTTTTCTCCAAGATATTTTAACGTTAAATTTCCTCCGAGACTGAACCCTACAATAATTATATTGATGTAATTATAATTTTCTAAAAGGTAGTTTACAACAAAATCTACATCTTCTGTTTTTCCACTGTGATAGGTTTCTAAAAGCAAATTGTCTTTGCCTGAACATCCTCTTAAATTGAAGCAAACGGTATCCAATCCTTTTTTATTGAGGTGTTTAGATGTAGATGCCATATATTTAGATTTTGAACTTCCTTCTAATCCATGAATCAACAATACTAAAGTTTTAGAGCCAACGAATGAGAAATCTAAATCAATGAAATCATGGTCCCATGTGGTAATTCTTTTTCTTGAATAACTACAAATATCTTTCATAAAAAGTGGCCTATACATGGTATTAAAATAACCGTTTTTAAAAGGTAAAGTAGGAGAGAAGTCTGAAGTAAATACGGGCATAGAATTTTATAGATACTACAAATATGATAAAAATTTAAGGATAATGAAAACCAATAAATTTTGATTTCTTATTTTAGCATCATATTAAAATAAAAAATGAGACTAAAAAAACACATTCCAAATTTGTTAACGCTTGGCAACCTTTTTTGTGGAACAGTAGCTTCTATTTTTGCTGTACAAGCTAATTTTACTTTAGCTGGATTGTTTGTGGCTATTGGTGTTTTTTTTGATTTTTTTGATGGTTTTGTCGCACGTATATTAAATGTTTCAGGAGAGTTTGGGAAACAATTAGATTCTTTGGCTGACATGGTTACAAGTGGTGTTGTTCCTGGAATTATTATGTTTAATTTACTATCAAATAAGCAAATTGTACCCTTTAATTTTAAAGATGAATTGGTGTTGCATTCACTTGTGCCTTTTTTAGGGCTTATACTAACTTTAGGAGCTTGTTATAGATTGGCTAAATTTAATATTGACAAAAGACAATCAGATTCTTTCATAGGTATGCCAACTCCGGCGATGACTTTATTTGTTATTTCATTACCTTTAATAAAAGAATATTCTAATTTTGAAATTGCAGAAAATTTAATTGACAACAATTATTTTTTATGTATCATAACCCTATTATTAACGTACTTAATGAATGCTGAATTGCGGTTATTTTCATTAAAGTTTAAAGAGTACTCTATAAAGAATAATCTAATCAAGTATTTATTTATAGTTGTTTCTTTACTAATGATTCTCTTCTTAAAATATATTTCAATTCCTTTAATAATAGTAATTTATGTAGTTTTATCAATAATAAGTAATTATCGAAAAAAGTTAGAATTTAACAATTAAAAAATTTTCTTCTTTTTCAGCTCAAAGTCATTTCCTAAATATACTTTTCGTACCATTTCATCATTCGCTAATTCTTCTGGTGATCCTTCTTTTAGAATTCCACCATTATACATTAAAAAGGTTTTGTCTGTGATTGCGAGCGTTGCTTGAACATCGTGATCTGTAATTAAAATACCAATATTTTTATTTTTTAATTGAGCAACAATACTCTGTATATCCTCGACGGCAATTGGATCTACACCCGCAAAAGGTTCATCAAGTAAAATGAAATTTGGATCAGATGCTAAACAACGAGCAATCTCAGTTCTACGTCTTTCACCTCCTGATAATAAATCACCCCTATTTTTACGAACATGACCGATATTAAATTCTTCAATTAAAGATTCTAACTTTATTTTTTGTTGCTTTTTAGACAAACCAGTGAATTGTAGGACTGACATAATGTTATCTTCAACTGATAATTTTCTAAAAACAGATGCTTCTTGGGCTAAATACCCAATTCCTTTTTGAGCCCTCTTATACATTGGGTCTTCAGTAATTTCTTCAGTATTTAAAAAAATTTTACCTGCATTTGGTTTAACCATTCCAACAATCATGTAGAAAGAAGTTGTTTTACCTGCTCCATTTGGACCCAAAAGTCCAACGATTTCACCCTGCTTTACTTCCAATGAAATTCCTTTTACAACTTTTCTACTTCCGTAAATTTTTTGAATATTTTCTGCTCTTAAAATCATAGATCAAATATAGTAAATGATAGAGTTTGAAGTCTTAAATAAATTATAAATCGCTTTCTTCTAATGACCCCCAATATTCTAAAGCCTTCCTTAAATGAGGAATCATAATAGTCCCTCCAATTAAATTTGCTATAGACATGGTCTCCATCATTTCTTTTTTAGAAAAAGCTAATTTGTATGAAGATTCTAAATGATATTGTACACAATTATCACATCTCAACACAGCAGAAGCCACTAGGCCTAACAATTCTTTTGTTTTTAATGGTAAATACTCTTTTTTAAAAGCCTTTGTATCTAAGTTGAAAATTCGCTTAATTATTTTATTATCAGAGGCTATTATTTTATCATTCATTTTCTGACGATAGTCATTAAACTCTCGAACTTTTTTGTGCATCTTTTTCTTGTTTTTTAATTACGATTTTTGACACTCTAATACTTACTTCATATAAAATAAGAATAGGGATTGAAACAATTACTTGACTCGCAACATCAGGAGGAGTAATGATAGCTGCCAAAATCAATACAACGACTAGGGCATGTTTTCTATATTTTTTTAAAAAGGGAGGTGTTACTAAACCTATTTTTGTCAGAAAGAAAACGAGCACAGGTAATTCAAATAAAATTGAAACTCCAAGCAGCATATTAGTAACCAATCCTATATGAGAGTCCATTGTAAAATTATTCTGGATTAAATCTGTAATTTGATAATTATATAAAAAATGAATAGAGATGGGTGCTATTACATAGAAGCTAAAAGCAATACCGCAGAAAAATAAAAAGGAAGCTACAAAAATAAAGCCTCTTGATTTACTTACTTCATTTTTGGTTAATCCGGGAGCTACAAATCTCCAAATTTCCCATAATAAATATGGAAATGATAATACAATTCCTAATATTAATGAAGACCAAATAGAAT
>JAQWIO010000074.1 GCA_029248845.1 Polaribacter sp.
CTATCTGCAAAGATAACTCTACTATTATAATCTATATTCGATATTAATGTAATTATAGTAGGAGAATTAAATTTTGGATTAAAATATTTAACATGCTTAAATAATGAGGTGAATTGTGTTTCTAAATCTAAAATATTTGTGTATTTTTTTTGTGTTTCTTTTAATAAATTCTGTTCATCTTTTGAATTAATTTTTTTTAAGACCAAACTATCTGTGAATGCTTTTGGAAAAAAATATGGGTATTGCTTTTTTAAGTCTTGTAAATTTTATCGATTCTTTTTTCGTGTAAATCTGATCATTTACCAATCATTGATACTTCTAATATTGATGTAGATTTTTCTATAAAAAGATATGAAATTGATTTTTATAAAGCAACCAAAGAAAATTTACGAGACTTAAAAAAGCAATACCCATATTTTTTTCCAAAAGTATTCACAGATAGTTTGGTCATAGCAAAAATTAATTCAAAAGATGAACAGAATTTATTAAAAGAAACACAAAAAAAATATACAAATATTTTAGATCTAGAAACACAATTCACCTCATTATTTAAGCATGTTAAATATTTTAATCCAAAATTTAATTCTCCTACTATAATTACATTAATATCCAACATAGATTATAATAGTAGAGTTATATTTGCAGATAGTTTATTACTTGTCTCTTTGGATGTTTATTTAGGGAAAGAGCATCCGTTTTACGCCGATTATCCAAAGTATATAAAAGAAAATAACACGAAAGAAAATATAATTGTTGATGCTGCCAAAGCGATAGTAAGTAAACAGTTAATTTTAGCATCAAATAGAAGTTTCATCAGTAAGATGATACATGAAGGAAAGAAAATGTATTTGTTAGATATGTACTTACCTAGGACTCCTAATAAATTAAAAATAGGATATTCAGAAGAAAAGCTTCAATGGGCAATTGCAAATGAAGAAGATATTTGGAAGTATTTTATAGAACGAAAATTACTTTTTTCAACAGATACAAAACTGAATAATAGATTTTTAGATAATGCTCCTTTTTCTAAGTTTTATTTAGAAGATGATGCTCAATCTCCGGGAAGAATTGGGGTTTGGTTAGGATGGCAAATTGTTAAATCTTTCATGCAAAATAATGATGTATCTTTGCAAAAATTATTAACAATAGATTCAGAATTTTTATTTGAAAAATCAAAATACAAGCCCAAAAAATAATGTCAATAAAACATAAATCAAAAATAATTTTCGAAGTAAGTTTAGATGAAAATAAAGTGCCTGAAGAAATTTCTTGGACAGCTAAAGATGGTGGAATTGAGAATGAAGCTTCCAAAGCAATCATGATTTCTGTATGGGATCATAAGCAAAAAGATACATTACGAATGGATTTATGGACCAAAGACATGCCTGTAGATCAAATGAAACAATTTTATCATCAAACATTAGTCTCTATGTCAGAAGCCTTTGAGCGAGCTACTGGTGATGCTAAAATGAGTGCTACAATGCGTGATTTTTGTGATTATTTTGCAGAAAAGCTAAAATTAAAATAGCACATTATTTGAGAAAGGATTTTTTTACCTATTTAGAGATTTTTTTACAAGCTTTTTATCCTATTAATGATGTACTTGTAATCGTTGAGGTTACTTACAAAATCTCTTCCCGAAACATCTATAATAACTGAATTTAAACTTTTTTCAGTATCAATAAAATTTTTGTATCCAAGATGTATTTTTTTTAAATAAGTGGTTTGAATACTTTGTTCATATTCTCTTCCTCTTTTTTTAATGTTTTTTAATAGTTGCTCTGTATTTTGGTATAAATAGATATATAAATCTGGTTTCGAAATTTCTTTATACATGATATCAAACATTTTTCTGTACAAAAGATATTCTTCTTTTTGAAGCGTTACTTGCGCAAAGATTAAAGATTTAAACATGTAGTAATCTGAAACTATAAAGTTTTTGAATAAGTCAAATTGTGCCAAATCATCAGTTAGTTGTTGATGCCTATCTGCTAAGAAACTCATTTCTAAAGGAAAGGCGTATCTATCTTTATCTTTGTAGAATTTTGGTAAAAAAGGATTGTCTGCAAACCGTTCTAATACTATTTTCGCATTAAATTCATCTGAAATCATTTTTGTTAAGGAGGTTTTTCCTGCGCCAATATTTCCTTCTATTGCGATATAATTGTATTTTTCAGAAAGTGGTATTGGTCTCTTTAGTTTTTCACTAACAATAGACATTTCTGAAGAATCATCACAATTTTTTAAACAAATAAAAATTTGTTTTTTTTCAATTGGATGAAGAACTGTAGCGGCTATTTCTGCCAAAGGAACCATTACAAACTTTCGTTGTAACATCTTTGGGTGAGGAACTATCAATGATTTAGAAAAGATAATTTCATTATCAAATAGCAAGACATCTATATCTATATTTCTATTTTGATACCCTTTTTCAGAAGAACGAACTCTTCCTAATTTATTCTCAATATCTAGTAAAGTTTTTATTAAAATTTCTGGTTGTTGGTAAGTAGAAACTTTAATACAGAGGTTATAAAAGGGATCTCCCTTAAAACCCCATGAAGGTGTTTTGTAGATAGAAGAAATTTTTTGAACTCCACCGATATTATCATCTATTAGATTGATAGCATTTTGTAAGTTATCAATTTTATTCCCTTGATTTGTTCCTAATGATAGATATGTAATTCGTTGTGTTCTCATATAGTTTTTACAAAGAAAATAAAAGCAATCTATAAACTCCCCATAAACAAAAAAAAATCGCCAAATTATTTTGACGATTTTTTAATATTAATCTAAAAAGAATTTATTCCTCTTTTTTTGACTCTCTAGGTTTTCTGTCATCACGTCTGTCACGTCCTCGATTATCTCTACTTCTGTTATCTCTTCCACCAGAACGCTTATCAGCTCTTGGTGGTCTTGCTACATAACCTTCTGGTTTTTCTAATAAAGCTTTTCTAGAAACTTTTTCTTTACGAGTTCTTGGATCTAAGCCAAAGTACTTCACTTCAAAAATATCTCCCATATTAACAACATCAGAAACATTTTCTGTACGTTGCCATGCCAATTCACTTACGTGTAATAAAACTTCATTTCCTGGAGCTTCTATATATTCAACAACCGCACCAAAATCTAACATTTTAATTACTTTTACCTCGTAAGAATTACCAACTACAGGTTTAAACAACATAGATTCAATACGAGCAATTACAGCTTCAATTCCTTCAGGTTTTGTGCCTAAAATCTCGATGATTCCTTCTTCAGTATCAGCGTCCTCGGTAATTACAATTGTAGTTTCTGTTTCCTTTTGTAATTCTTGAATATGTTTACCACCTGGTCCAATAAATGCCCCTATTAGTTCGTTTGGTATTCTTCTATTGATCATTTTTGGAGCATGCTCTTTTACTTCTATGTTTGGAGCAGTAATCGTATCTGTTAATTTTCCTAAAATATGCAAACGACCGTCTCTTGCTTGTTTTAGTGCATTTACTAAAATTTCGTAGCTCAATCCTTTTACTTTGATATCCATTTGACAGGCAGTAATCCCTTCAGAGGTTCCCGTAACTTTAAAATCCATATCTCCTAAGTGATCTTCATCACCTAAAATATCTGATAAAACGGCATAACGATCTCCGTCAGAAATTAATCCCATTGCAATTCCAGAAACTGGTCTTTTCATTTGTACACCCGCATCCATTAATGCCATGGTACCTGCACAAACAGTTGCCATAGAGGATGAACCGTTAGATTCTAATACTTCAGAAACGACTCTTACTGTGTAAGGACAATCTTCTGGAATCATTCCTTTTAGTCCACGTTGGGCCAAATTACCGTGACCAACTTCTCTACGAGAAGTTCCTCTTAAAGGCCTTGCTTCACCTGTACAAAAAGGAGGGAAGTTATAGTGTAAATAGAAACTTTCTTCACCTTCATAGGATGGCATATCTATTTTATTTGCCTCTCTTGATGTTCCCAAAGTAACAGTTGCTAAAGCTTGTGTTTCTCCACGCGTAAAAATTGAAGATCCGTGCACTGATGGTAGGTAGTCTACTTCACACCAAATAGGTCTGATGTCTGTCGTTTTACGACCGTCCAAACGCACTCCTTCAGAAAGCGTTAATTCGCGGACAGCTGTTTTTTGAGATTTGTTGAAATATTTCTCTACTAAATCTCCATATTCTTCTAATTCTTCTTCTGTTAAAGAGGCGTTTAATTCTTCTTTAACTTCTGAGAAAGCAGCACTACGTTCTGCTTTAGAAGTCCCTTTTTTTGCGATCGCATAACATTTATCGTAGGTAAATTCATTTACTCTTTTAGCAAATTCTTCATCCTCTCTTTCCCCTTCGTAGGTTCTCGTTTCTTTTTTACCGAAAGCTTCAGCTAGAGCTATTTGAGCAGCACACTGAACTTTAATAGCTTCATGGGCGAACTTAATTGCATCTACCATTTCTTCCTCAGAAATCTCATCCATTTCCCCTTCAATCATCATCACAGAATCTGCAGAAGCTCCAATCATCATGTCAACATCAGAATTGGCTAATTGTGCTCTATTTGGGTTGATTACAAATTCTCCATTTACTCTTGCAACACGAACTTCAGAAATAGGGCATTCAAAAGGAAAGTCACTTAGTTGAATCGCTGCAGATGCAGCCAAACCTGCCAAGGCATCTGGCATTACATCTTCGTCATGAGACATTAACTGAATCATTACTTGTACTTCTGAATGATAATCTTTTGGAAATAATGGACGTAAAACTCGGTCTACAAGACGCATGGTTAATACTTCGCCATCACTTGGTCTTGCTTCTCTTTTGAAGAAACCTCCTGGGTATCTTCCTGCAGCCGCAAATTTTTCTCTATAATCTACCGTTAATGGTAAGAAATCTACGGGGCTTTGTTTGTAATTAGATACAACGGTACACAATAACATTGCTTTTCCCATTTGAACAACAACTGAACCGTGCGCTTGTTTCGCTAATTTTCCGGTTTCTAGTGAGATGGTTCTTCCATCTCCAAGGTCTATAACCTCTCTAAATACTTTTGGAATCATAAAATCTTAATTATAATTTTTAATTACTGTTTGTTGTTGTGTTGTTATTTGTTATTGCAACGGAAATTCAAAGAGACTGTTACTATCTTTGATTTTTTATGTGAATTCTGTTTGTTAGTCAGAATAAGAATTTTTTTAAAAATAAAAAAAAGAGGCACGTTTGTAGCGCCTCTTTTGTCAGAATTATTTTCTAATTCCTAATTTTTTAATAATTGCACGATATCTATTGATTTCTGTTTTCTTAAGATAATCTAATAAACTTTTACGCTTTCCTACTAATTTTACTAATGAACGCTCAGTATTAAAATCTTTACGATTTTTTTTAAGATGTTCTGTTAAGTGATTGATTCTGTGCGTGAATAATGCAATTTGACCTTCTGAAGAACCCGTATCGTTTTTTCCTTTACCGTGTTTTTTGAAGATGCTTTCTTTTACTTCTTTAGTTAAATACATTCCAATATTATTTAAATGATTTTTATGTATATCAATGATGATTTCATTGAAGCTGCAAATATATAATTATTTTTTTGAATAAAAACTTTACAAAAGAGGTTCTTTTGATGGTTTTAGTTGAAAAACAATAAAGTATGCACTTGCAGACTTTATTTTAAGCTCTTACAGGGATATTTTGTATTAAGTCTATATATAAATTAATTTGTTTTTTTAAATCTTTACGCTCATAAATAGCGTCTAAAAAACCATGTTCTAATACAAATTCAGATTTTTGAAAACCTTCAGGTAAGTCTTTCCCTGTTGTATCTTTTACAACTCTTGGTCCTGCAAAAGCGATTAGTGCATTTGGTTCTGCAATATTAATATCACCTAACATTGCGTAAGATGCTGTAGTACCTCCAGTTGTTGGATCTGTACACAAAGAAATATAGGGTATTTTAACTTCTGCTAATTGTGCTAGTTTTGAGGAGGTTTTCACCAATTGCATTAATGAAAGAGAAGCTTCCATCATTCGTGCACCTCCAGATTTAGAAACCATTAAAAAAGGAAACTTATTTTTTATTGAATAATCTATAGCTCTTGCTATTTTTTCTCCAACAACAGATCCCATAGAACCTCCAATAAAACTAAAATCCATTGCTGCAATTACAATCTCTTTGCCTAAAGACAAACCAACAGCAGTTCTCACAGCGTCATTTAGTTTTGTTTTTTCTTGTGCCGCTTTTAACCTGTCTGGATATTTTTTTGTGTCTTCAAATTTTAAAGGATCTTTAGAAGATAATTTTTCATTTAATTCTGTAAATTTATTATCATCAAAAAATAGTTCGAAATATTCTTTACTTCCTATTCTTACATGGTAGCCGTCCTCTGGACTTACATATAAATTTCTTTTTAATTCTTCTGTATCAATTATTTTTCCACTAGGAGTTTTGTACCACAAACCTTTTGGAGTATCTTTTTTATCTTCAGTTAAAGTTTGTATTCCTTTATCCGTTCTTTTAAACCAAGCCATATTAAATGTTGTATTTTGTTTGTTTTAAATTTATAATCAAAAATAGAGTGTTAATTTAAAGTACAAATGTAAAAGTTTTTTCTTAAAAGTACCTTTTTTGATGCTTAAAGTAAAAAAAAAAGCACTTTGATTTTATCAAAGTGCTTTTTAAAAAAAATAGATGTATTATAGAGTATCTATGTTATTTAAATCTGTAAAAGCTTGTTTTAAACGTTCTTTAAAAGTTACCTCACCTTCACGTAACCATTTTCTTGGGTCATAGTGTTTCTTGTTAGGTTGTTCAGAGCCATCAGGATTTCCAATTTGAGTTGCTAAGTATGCAGAATTTCCTTGCATATAATCTCTAATTCCTTCAGTAAAGGCAAATTGTAAATCAGTATCAATATTCATTTTAATAACACCATATCCAATTGCTTCTCTAATTTCTTCAACCGAAGAACCAGATCCTCCGTGAAAAACAAAATCAATATGATTTTCTGAAACACCATATTTTTTAGTAATAAACTCTTGAGAGTTTTTTAAGATTTTTGGAGTTAATTTTACGTTTCCAGGCTTATAAACACCATGAACATTTCCAAAAGCTGCTGCAATCGTAAATTGAGGTGAAACTTTTAATAATTCTTCGTAAGCGTAGGCAACTTCTTCTGGTTGGGTGTATAATTTAGAAACATCAACATCAGAGTTGTCAACACCATCTTCTTCACCACCGGTAATTCCAAGTTCAATTTCTAAAGTCATACCCATTTTACTCATTCTTGCTAAATAAGTTTTACAAATTTCGATGTTTTCTTCCAGAGGTTCCTCAGATAAATCAATCATGTGAGAACTGTATAAAGATTTCCCTGTTTCTTCAAAGTGTTTTTCACTAGCGTCTAAGAGACCATCAATCCAAGGTAATAATTTCTTCGCAGCATGGTCTGTATGCAAAATAACAGGGACCCCATAAGCAACTGATAGTTCATGAATATGTTTAGCACCAGCAATAGCACCAGCAATAGCAGCTTTTTCACCGTCATTTGACAACCCTTTTCCTGCATTAAATTGCGCACCACCATTTGAAAATTGAATAATTACTGGAGCATTTAAATCTCTTGCAGTTTCTAAAACACCATTGATTGTGTTAGATCCAACAACGTTTACTGCGGGTAAAGCAAATCCTTTTTCTTTGGCAAGATTAAAAATTTCTTGAACTTCTTTTCCAGTTGCTACACCTGGTTTTATATTATGACTCATATTTTTTTTATTAAATCTTTTAATTATGTTCCAAAAGTACTAAAAATAGAGATTAAGCAATTCATAAAATAACGAAAACGTTATAGGTTTTTCTATTTTAGAATGGGTAGTTAATTCCAATGTTATAAACAGCATTATTAAAGTTGTAATTTTTAAGCCATCGACTACCCATTAAATAAGGTTCATATGTTTTAAAGCCAACATCAAAACGTAAAATTAAAAAACTAAAGTCAAACCTTGCTCCAAAACCCGAGCCTATAGCAATATCTTTTAGGGAAGATAAATTATTAAACTTTGCATTTTGATCAACAAAACTTGAACCTGTAATGTCCCAAATATTACCAGCATCTATAAACAAAGCTCCTTTTAGTTTATTGAATACAGGGAATCTGTATTCTACACTTGAAAGGATTTTTAGACTTCCAACATTAAATTCTAATCCTGTATTTCTACTTCCAGGACCTAATTCATAGGTTTGCCATGCTCTAATGTCATTAGAACCTCCGGCAAAGTAACTTTTTGTGAAAGGAATAGCTGAATTATCATAGGGAATTATCGCTCCTAAAAAAGTTCTAAACCCTAAGACAGAATTTGCGCCTACATTCCAAAATTGTTTGTATTCAATATCTGTTTTAAAATATTGTGCTAATGGAATTTTTGCAAATGTTTTTTTGCCATTTATATTTTTTGAGATTAAACCTAAAATATTACCAGAATTGGCAATTCTTGTCTTAAAAAAGGAAAAATTATTATCATTAAATTTCTCTTGACTGTTATGAGTAAAAGAGTAAGCGAGAACAGGAATCAAGAAATCAGAGGTAATTATATTGTATCGATTTAGAATGTTTAATGTGGTATTGTATTCTTCTATATTAGTCCTTTTAAAATTCGCATCAAGAGAAACCTTTCTCATGAAATTAATTGCTTCAGAAACTTGATTTTCGATATTACTTGAGAGAGGAAAGTTTGGATTTGTAGTAATGTTGTTTGCAATATCATAAACTTTAGCAACATTATCTAGATTAGAAAATTCAGAACTATAAATATTAAAATAACTATTAATATTTAAGTTTTGAATATATTGCGTGTTAAAGACTTCTAGTTGAATTGTCTTTTTCGGATTAAATTGCCACTTATAATCAGATAAGAAAGTAAATGCTTGTCTGTCTAATCCTATGTTTTTTTGAAAACTAGAACCAATTGAAAATAATGTTCTAGGAGACATTTTTTTTGGAACTAATTTACTAAGACCAAAGGGTGCTATAAGTCTAGGTATTTCAAGAGAAGCGTCTGTTCCAATTTCCCAACCAGGGCCATTATTAGAATTAAAATAGGACCCTAAAAAAGAAATTTTTAATAATTCTGCACCTCTAAAAGCATTTCTGTTAGTTATTGAAAATTTAGCAGAAGAACCAATATTCCTAATATTAGAGTGCGTTATTTCAGTTTCTAATCCGAGTGTATACTTTTCTATAGGTGCTAAAAAAATATCCATTTTTAAATTGTTGTCAGTTCCAGGAATTGAACTAAATTTTATATTGGTAGATTTAAAATTTTTTAAAGACTTTAAGTGATTTCTTGTTAATTTTCTCAGTGTATCCTTATAAATTTCATTTGGTTTCAAAAAAATAGAATTTGATAAATATTTAGGATTGTATTTAATTTTTTTATGAGCTAAAAAATTTATTCCTTCATATGTTATAGTATCCAATAGAGGGTCTCCTTTTTTGATGAATGAGTAGTCAGTGATAACATTTACTTCAGATATTTTTTGAACTTTAAAAGGGGTATTTACATAACCCTCTTGTTTTTCTACAAGTCTATTTCCAGAGATTAAAAAATCTACATTTGTTTTGTAGTCTGTTCTTGAGGAGTCTATATAAAAACCTAAAGCAGATTCTGAAAATTCATAAATACCATTATTTTTAAACAATTTTATAACCCTACTAGCCTCATTTCTAAATATTTTATCATTGTATTGTTTCCCTTGTTTGAGTAAAGAAGAGCTCTCTGAATTCCTATAAATAGAATCTAATACAGTAGATTCTATTTTGATATTTATGGTGTCTAAAATAGTTGGTTTTCCTTTGTTTATATGGTATTCTAAAGTTGCTTTTTTATTGTTAAACAAATTTATTACGGTATCTACTTTAGACTTGAAATACCCCTGAGTTTTGTAATATGCTCGAAGGTTTTCTGCAGTTTTTTTAGCTTTTTTCTTATTTATAATTTCAGGTCCTTGATAATTTAAAAACCAATTATTTAATTGAATAGAAGAGTTGGCATACCCAATACTTTGTTTCTCAGAAAAAACTTTTTTGATGAAATTATAAGATTGAGGATTTTTTTTTCTCCATTCAGAGGGTGTTTTTGGTTTTTTACGATTTCCAATATTATGAAAATACAAAGCAAGAGGTAGATTTAAAAACCTTGGATTCGGTTTTTGTAGAATATATTTTTGAAGATCACTTCTTTTATTTTCAACATTATCAATGAAAATATAATTTCGCGTAAGCATATGCTCATCTTCAGCAACATGTTTTGTAGAATTACATGAAAAGAAAATGAAGACCAATAAAAAAGAAAACGAAAGTTTTTTCATTACTTTAGCAAGCTATCAAAATCAAAAATAGTATTTTTAGCCGGTATATTTCTATTTACAATCAATTAATGAGTATCTCAAAAAATCAGTTTAAATTAATAACAAGTTTATCCCAAAAAAAGTATAGGCATAAACATAAATTATTCATAGCAGAAGGGGTAAAGGTAGTCAAAGAGTTTCTAAATTCATCATTTGAGGTCGAAACTCTTTTTTGTACGGATGCTTTTTATTCTGATTTTTCTAATCACAAAATAATTCGAATTTCAGAAAGTGATTTACAAAAAATTAGTAATTTAAAAACATCCAATAATGTTTTAGGACTTTTTAAAATTCCAGATGAAAAACCACTTCAAAAAAATGGAATTACAATTGCTTTAGATGCTGTAAATGATCCAGGAAATCTAGGAACAATTATTCGTTTATGTGATTGGTTTGGTGCCTCTCAATTAGTTTGTTCTAAAGATACTGTAGACTGTTACAACCAAAAAGTGGTTCAAGCAAGTATGGGTTCTTTGACGAGAGTTTCTGTTATTTATACAGATTTAGAAATTTATTTAAATGATTCAACTTTACCAACTTTTATTGCCGATATGGATGGTAAAAACGTTTATAAAACAGAACTTCCAAAAGAAGGGATTCTAATTATGGGAAATGAAGCAAATGGAGTCTCTAATGAAATTAAAAACCTGATAAATAATAAAATTTCAATCCCAAGATTTGGCGAAACTCAAAAAACTGAAAGTTTAAATGTTGCGACGGCAACCGCTATTTTACTCAGTGAATTTATGAGAAATATTTCGTAATCATTTTTAATTAGGCATTATGTAGCCAAAGCTTATTCAAAAGCCAAAGTCAAAAATACACCTCGAGTTCCCATGAAGTTTACTGGAGCAGTCCATTTACTTTCTGGGTCTTTGTCATATTTTAGCTCATTGTTTTTCGCGAAAATTCCTCGAATAGAAGGAGAAAACTTAAAGAAGTATAAATAAACATCTATTCCGAAACCAAACTCGTACATAAAATTACTTGTTTTCATTCTGAATTGTCCAGAGGAGTTGTCATCCTGATTCGCTTCATTACTTGTAAAATTATGATTATAAGAAACACCAGCCAATACATAGGGACGAATATTTTTGTATCGATCTGTACTAAATTTAAACAATAAAGGAACATGTAAAAATGTAGAACTAACCTCTCTAACACGATCCTTTTCAAGTGCAATGTGATTAAAATAAACTTTCTTAGTATTGGTCATTAAACCAGGCTCTAAACGTAAGTTTAAATTTTTGTGTAGTCGTAAATCTGCTATTATACCAACATTAAACCCGGAAGTTGGAACTACTGTAATATTTGCATTTGGAACTGAAGCAATATCTTTTAAACTAATTTTAAAATCATTTTTATTTAAACCTAAGTAAAAACCATAGTGTATTTTCTTTTTATCAAAA
>JAQWIO010000089.1 GCA_029248845.1 Polaribacter sp.
CCGCAGTTAAAGTTGTTTTACCGTGATCTACGTGTCCGATAGTACCAATGTTTAAGTGTGGTTTCGAACGGTCAAAAGTTCCTTTTGCCATAATTATTAATTTTAATTCTTAGTTTAAATATATTTAGTGTCTAATAATACATATTAATGAGCCAATGATGGGACTTGAACCCATGACCTCATCCCTACCAAGGATGCGCTCTACCAACTGAGCTACACCGGCTTTATTGGATTTAAATTGAGCGAAAGACCGGGTTCGAACCGGCGACATTCAGCTTGGAAGGCTGACGCTCTACCAACTGAGCTACTTTCGCATTTTTGTAAATTGTGGGGAGAGCAGGATTCGAACCTGCGAAGACGTAGTCAACGGAGTTACAGTCCGTCCTCGTTGGCCGCTTGAGTATCTCCCCTTTAATTTACTATTTTAATGAACTTATTGTTTTTGAGCCGATGGAGGGACTCGAACCCACGACCTGCTGATTACAAATCAGCTGCTCTAGCCAGCTGAGCTACATCGGCTTATGATGCAAAAAAACAACCCGCTATTTCTAACGGATTGCAAATGTATAAAGTTTTTCTTTATTCTAAAACTTTTTGTAATTATTTTTTTCTTTTTTTTTGCTTTTTATGAAGTTACAGAATCTCTTTGTTTTTCTTTAGACCTTTTTAGTTGTCTCTTTAAATTATCGATTGCAGAATTAACTCCTTCTTCAAAGGTCTTTGCCTCTCTTTTTATAATTAATTCCCTTCTAGGAATATTGATTTTAACTTCTGTTATTTTATTTTCTTTATCGCTTGTATTCATAACTTTTAAAAAAACTTCAGCATTAACAATTTTATCATGATATTTGGTTAAATTAGATACTTTCTCTTCTACAAAACTGATCAACTTTTTATCTGCATTAAAATTAACTGATTGGGTAAATACTTTCATACTTCATTATTTTTTTCGCTCCTAGGGTGAGCCTGATTATACACTTTTTTTATGACATCAAGACTGTTTTGAACATAGACTTGCGTAGAAGCTAAAGAAGAATGCCCTAGTAACTCTTTAACTGAATTTAAATCTGCCCCTTCATTTAAAAGATGTGATGCAAAAGAGTGTCTTAATATGTGGGGGCTTTTCTTCTCTTTAGAAGATATTTTACTAAAATATGAATTTATAACCCTGTATACAAGTGTTTCATATATTTTATTTCCTGTTTTAGTAATAAAAAGTTCTTCGACACCAATTGTAAATTCTTTTTTTAATTCTAAATATTTTTTTAGTGTCTGAATTACAGAAGTTAAAAGAGGTACAAACCTCTCTTTATTTCTTTTTCCTAATACTTTAATGGTTCGATCTGAAAAGCTAATATCTTTCTCTTTAATATTAATTAGCTCCGTTCTCCTAATTCCTGTTGAATAAAAAAGTTCTACAATTAGCTTATTTCTTGTTGATATGAAATCAGTATCGATAGCTATCTGATTAATTACAGTATTAATTTCCCTGGATGTAAATGGCACTTGAACTCTTTTTTGTGTTTTGAGAGCTTTGTGCTTTAACAATGGACTGACGTCTATTTTATTTGTTTTCTGTGAAAATTTATAAAAAGATTTTAAAGAACTTACTTTTCTATTAATGGTTCTATTTGATATATCGCTATCAACCAAACTAACAATCCAACTTCTAATTTGAGAATAGTGAACTTCTAACAAGCTATCTTGGCTATATTCTGTGGCTAAAAAATCTCTAAAGGAAAATAGATCATTTTTATATGCGGTAGTTGTGTGAACTGAATATTTTTTCTCTAATGAGAGATATTCTAAAAATGCATCAATCAAACTTTAACTATTTTATAGGTAAATTTACAAAAAAAAGCACAAAAAAACTCGTAACGCAAAAAGCGTTACGAGTTTTTTATTTTAAAATACGTTATTTCTAACCTACTTCTTCTTGTGTTCTTAATTTTTGAACATAAGATGCTTTAATTCTTTGCGCCCTATTCGCCACAGATGGCTTGGTAAAGTTTTTTCTGTTACGTAAGTTCTTCATTGTCTTAGTTCTATCGAATTTTCTTTTATAACGTTTTAAAGCCCTATCGATATTCTCTCCTTCTTTTATTGGTATAATTAACATAAGTTGGCACCTCCTTTCATAAATTCTTTTATATTTTGATAGTATTTAAACTATTTATTTATTTTTTGGACTGCAAATGTAATTACAAATTGTGAATTGACAATCAGGAATTGCAAAATATTTTAAGCACTAACATGCATTAACGATTGAAGTGGCATCCTTTTTTGTTTTTTTGAACAAAAAAGATATAACGAAAAGCGTGCCCCGAAGGGAATGCCCTAAAAAAAAAACGGAATTATACTGCAAAACTTAGGTAACAGGCTTGTACTCTTTATTATCTAGTATAATTTTTGCGATTATCTCTTTTAAAATTTCAGAGGTTCCACCTCCTATTGGTCCTAGTCTACTATCACGAAGTAATCTTGCCATTGGGTATTCTTCCATGTAGCCATACCCTCCTAACATCTGTAATGCATCGTAAATCACTTCATCTGCCATTTTTGTGGAAAGCAACTTAGACATACTTGCTTCTTTTACTACATATTGGCCGTCATTTAAACGCTTTGCAATAGAGTAATTATACTCTTTACACATGTCTATTTTACTTGCCATTTCTGCAATGTTGTGTCTCAAGGCTTGAAACTTGTCTAAGGATTTACCAAAAGCAACTCTCTCGCGCATGTATTTTACCGTATAATCTAAGGCATATTCTGCTCTCGCATGTGCATTTACACCCATAATAAGTCTCTCAGAAGCAAAATGCTGCATGATATATGGAAAACCTTTGCCTTCATCTCCTAATAAGTTTTCTTCTAAAACAACTACATTATCGAAAGCTATTTCTCCAGTATCTGATGCTCGCCATCCTAATTTATCTAATTTTGTTGCAGAAACACCTGGAGTGTGTCTGTCTACTACAAAAAGACTAATTCCTTTGTATTTATCTGACGGATCTGTTTTGGCTGCAACTATTAAATAATCTGAATAGACTCCGTTTGTGATAAAAGTTTTAGAACCGTTTAAAATATATGTATTTCCATTTTTAATAGCAGTAGACCTCATTCCTGCAACATCAGAACCTCCAAATGGTTCTGTAACACATAGACAACCAATCATTTTCCCCTCAACACTAGGAACTAAATATTTTTGTTTAATAAGTTCAGATGCTTCTTCATTTAGATGTGTCATGGCTAAATATTCGTGAGCCCAAATTGCAGCTGCAAATCCTCCTGAATTTATCTTTTGTAATTCTTCTAAAAAAACAACGGTATAAAAAAGATCTAAGTCCAACCCTCCATATTCTTCTGGAGTACTCAAACCGAAATACCCCATTTCACCAAACTTCTCCCAAATAAAACGCTCTATCGTACCTGTCTTTTCCCATTTTTCTATATATGGAACGACTTCTTTTTGTAAAAAATCTTTGAAACTTGCACGAAAAGCTTCGTGTTCTTCAGTAAAATACATACTGTTCATTTAATCGTTATTAGAATTCTTTATTCAGCCATCAAATATAAGACTATTCTATCATATGAACCTATAGGAAAATCCTTGATATTTTTTAATTCTGAAATATTTTGAAACGCTGCTATTTCGTCTCTATATTCTATTATTTTTTTACATAGTTTATAATCTATATAGGGACTCTTTAGTAACTCCTTGAAAGTCATAGTATTTATATTATTTTTTTTTATAATTGGTTTTTCAATGATTTTAAATGTAGAAAGCACTTTTTCTGCAATCTCTTTTTCCAAACCCCAGACTTCAGTAATTTGACTTTCAAATGAAAATCCTTGCAATTTAGAACGATACTTAATAATACGTTCTGAAAGTTTTTCTCCTATTCCATAGATTGTTTTGAAATCTTCTGCAGAAGCTTTGTTAATATCTGTCGAAGAAATCATTTTCTTTTTTCGGGTATTTTCAACTCCATTTGAAGCAGTATTCTGTTTGGCTTTTAGCTTCTTTTTCTTAGCAACCCATTCTGGAAACTTAAAGTAAGGAGCTATTTTAGTTAATAAAGAATCTGATACTTTTGTTATTCTCTGAAATTCTTGTTTAGAATTAATAAACTTATTTTTTTTTCTGTAGAGGAGTAATCTATCTATCTCAATTAAAGACATTCCTAATTGCGCTCCTTTATAATCTGATATATAATTGGGATTAAAGGGAAAAATATTAGGTATCCTATCTTCTATCTCAATCTCTTTTAGGCTGTCTATTTGTTTTTGAAAAGCATTAATTTCGTGTTGATTCATATCTTCTAACTGATCCGAAGAAAAAGGATCAAAAAAAATAATTGACTGTAAAATAAGAATAAGGATTGTTAAAAGAAAAATCCCATTTCTTTGGTCTTTATGATACCAGAAATGGGATTTAAAATATTTCATTTTTTAATTTATGCTTTTTTCGATTTAATAGCGTTTAGATATCTTGATAATTCTTCACGAACTTTAGGAAACAGGAAGAATAAACCAACTACATTAGGCACGGCCATCGCAAAAATCATAGCATCTGAAAAATCAGTAACTGCTCCTAAACTAGCAGCAGAACCTATGATAACGAATAAACAGAATAAAATTTTATATGCATAGTCAGCTGCTTTTGAACGACCAAATAAGAACATCCATCCTTGTAACCCGTAATAAGACCAAGACAACATTGTTGAAAATGCAAATAAAACTACAGCAACCGTTAAAATGTAGGGAAACCATGGAATCACTGAAGCAAATGCTTTAGATGTTGCTAAAACACCATCAGGAGATTTAACTCCGTAGGTCATGATTTCTCCATCTCCATTGGTAATAATTATTACCAATGCTGTCATTGTACAAACAACAACTGTATCAATAAAAGGCTCTAATAAAGCTACTAAACCCTCAGAAGCTGGGTATTTTGTTTTGACTGCTGAATGCGCAATTGCAGCAGAACCAACTCCTGCTTCATTCGAAAATGCTGCTCTTTGAAATCCTATAATTAAGACACCTAGCAAACCTCCTGTAATCCCTTTCGGGTTAAAAGCGCCATCCCAAATTTGACCAAAAGCATTTCCTATTTGAGAAAAATTAGCCGTTAAAATAACAATTGCTGCCAAGAAATATATCCCAACCATAAAAGGTACTATTTTCTCAGTAATATTTCCAATTCTTTTTATTCCCCCAATAATTACAATACCAACTAAAACAGCCATTACAACACCAAAAATTAGCGAGGTAGACAAATCATTAGAACCAATCATACCCCCAAATTGCTGTGCTGCTTGATTTGCTTGAAACATGTTTCCTCCTCCAAAAGAACCTCCAATCACCATTACAGCGAAAAGAACTGCTAAAACTTTACCTAAACCACTCTTACCAACATCAGCTAAACCTTTCTTTAAGTAATACATTGGACCTCCGTATACAGTTCCATCTTCTCCAACATCTCTATACTTTACACCTAGGGTACATTCTACAAATTTTGAGGACATTCCTAACAAACCAGCAACTATCATCCAAAAAGTAGCCCCTGGACCTCCAAGTGATAAGGCCACCGCAACTCCTGCAATATTCCCCAAACCTACCGTTCCTGATAAAGCTGCTGTTAGAGCCTGAAAGTGGGAAACCTCTCCTTCTTCTCCTTCGATTCTTATTGTTTCAATGGCATCGCCACCAGGAGTTGGATCTCCAGCTGCGACATCTGATGTCACATGATCTACTTCATCATACTTTCCTCGAACAATATTGATAGAAATAGGAAACATTCTTATGTTTACAAATTTAAATAGTAGGGTAAAAATTAATCCTGCTAAAAGAAGCACGATGATTACCAAAGGCATTTGAACTCCATCACCTAATTTAACAGAATAAAAAACAAAACTACCCCAGGCATCTGCGACTGGTTTAAAACCCTCATTTATACTTTCTGCTATTCCTTTTTCTTGTTTTTCTTGAGCAAATGTCAAAAATGATACTGTTAAAAACAACAACGAAAGAAATTTTTTATTCATAATGTATTTTAATTAATTTATAGTAATCGGTTTGCAATATGATAAAAAATTGCGCTTTCAACAAGTTTTGAGCGTTAAAACTACTTTTTACATCAAGCTTTGCTTAAATCTTTGTAAATCTTCTTTAAAGGATTTTGGATGCAATTCTAAAACGTTATTTAATTTTGACAAGTTAAAACCCGTTTTTAAGGGCCTAAGAGCAGTTTGATTTAAAGTTGATGTGGATATTGGTTTTATTAAACTTTTATTTAAATGAAAGACTTCAGCAATTTGCTGTGCAATTTCATACACACTCAATAACTCACTAGATGCAACATGATAGATACCCGTTGCATTTTTATCTATAGAAACCATACAAGCAAGTGCTAAATCTTCCACATAAGTTGGTGCTCTGAACTGATCATCAACAATTGTAATTTCCTTTCCTTTAGCCAGCATTTCTCTTACCCAAAGAACAATATTAGACCTACTCATATCGAATACCTTACCATAAACCAGAATAGTTCTTAAAATAGTAAAGTCAATTTTTGAATTGAGTAAAATTTCTTCAGATTTTAATTTAGAGACTCCATAATAACTGAGTGGATTTGGTATATCTGTTTCTTTATAGTTTCCTTTTTTTCCATCAAAAATAAAATCGGTAGAAAGATGAATTAGATGTGCATTTATTTTTTGGGCAACTTGAGTTAATACTGCAACTACATCGATATTTAATTTATCACACTCAATTTTATGGTTCTCACAAGCGTCGACATTTGTCATTGCTGCCGTATTGACGATAAAATTTGGATTAATTGATAGTATCTTTTCTTTTAATAGTTCTTCATCAGTAATATCAATAGAAATATATTGAAAGTCATTTCTTCCACTTCTGTTTTTTCCTCTTGAAAAAGCAATTACTTCGTATTTGTCCTTTTTATTAAGTAACAAACTCAGAAGCGATTGCCCCAACAAACCATTACTACCTGTAATAATGACTTTAACTTTCATTAAAACAATTCTCTTAATTTAACAATCTGTTCTGGCCTCCCTAAAACTATTAGACTCGACCCCTTTATTAGTTTTGTTTCTGCTTCTGGATTGATAATATAATCTCTATCAGGATTCCGAATACCAATTACAGTACAACCTGTTTCTCTTCTTAAATCTAAATCTAAAATTGTTTTATTAATGTATTTTTTTGGTAAATCATCTACAGCTATTTCTTCTAAGTTAGCTGTCGCTTCACCTTCAATTGTTAATCGATCTACAAATTCTATAACATCTGGAGTTACCACTAAGGATGCCATGTGATCTCCTCCTAATTTATCGGGCATAATAACATTGCTCGCACCAGCAATTTTCAATTTACTGTAGGATGATTCATTAGAAGCTCTACTAATTATTTTACATTTATTATTAAGTTGATTTGCGGTAAGAACAACAAATAAATTATCCGCATCAGAGGGTAATGCTGTAACAAGATTTGCAGCAGTTTTTATACCTGCTCTTATTAAAGTTTCATCTAAAGTAGCATCACCTTGAATATTTAAAACGTCTTCATTATCTAATTCAGAGATCATTTCTTTATCTTTTTCTACAACCACCAATTTTTTATTGTAATTTTTCAACTTTAAAATTGCCTGTTTACCATTTCTACCAAAACCACAAACAATGGTGTGTCCCTTTAAACTTTTAATTTGTTTTTCCACTTTTCTGTGTTTAAATTGTTCAAATAATCTTCCACTCACTAAATATTCAGAAAAAATAGAAACCGCATAACCAAAAACAGTTATACTTGTTAAAATTAAAAATACTGTAAATATTTTTTCTTCAGGAGTGAATGGTTTTACTTCCCCAAAACCAACTGTTGTAATTGTAATTACTGTCATGTATAGAGCATCTACAAAAGTATAATTAGAAAAAAACATATACCCTGCAACTCCCAATAATAAAATTATAAAAACAAGAGAAAGTGTTTTATAAATTCTAGATTCTAAAATATTCATAGGCTATAAATCAAAAACTGAGCTTCTTTTTGTATAAATCATATCTTTTAACTTTAACACAAAAGCCATTGTTAAATAAAGCCCAAAAGATAGACCCATAGTAAAAAAAGTAATGTAAATAAAAAACAGCCGAACATTTAAAGCTCTCATCCCTAATCTATCTGCAAGTCTAGAAAAAACTCCAAAGCCATTTCTTTCAAAAAAATGGCGAATATAATCAATCATTTGGTTGTAAAAATATTTATTTGCAAGATACTATTTTATCATTTGATAACCATAGACAATTAAATTAAAATTGGATTCTTTAACTTTGCTTTTTTCAAAAAAACTCCTCATTTGAAAGATCAAGAAAATATAGAAGTATACGGAGCAAGAGCTCACAACTTAAAAAATATTGATGTAAAAATACCTCGTGAAAAACTAGTAGTCATTACTGGTTTAAGCGGGAGTGGAAAATCTTCTTTAGCTTTTGACACTATCTATGCAGAAGGTCAAAGACGCTATATTGAAACATTTTCTGCATATGCTAGACAGTTTTTAGGTGGCTTGGAAAGACCCGATGTTGATAAAATTGATGGTCTTTCACCTGTAATTGCTATTGAACAAAAAACTACGAATAAAAGTCCGCGTTCTACCGTAGGAACAATTACAGAAATTTATGATTTTTTAAGATTATTATTTGCAAGAGCTGCAGACGCCTATTCTTTTATTACAGGAGAAAAAATTGTAAGTTATGCTGATGAACAAATTAGACAACTTATCTTAAAAGATTTTGCCGACAAAAAAATTGCGGTTTTAGCTCCTTTAATTAAATCTAGAAAAGGGCATTATCGTGAGCTTTTCGAACAAATTTCGAAACAAGGTTTTATAAGGGTTCGTATAAATGGAGAAATAAAAGAGATTGAAAAAGGAATGCGTTTAGATCGTTATAAAACGCATGATATAGAGGTAGTCATTGATAGACTATTAGTTAATGAATCTGCAGAAAAAAGACTTGAAGAAAGTATAAAAACTGCATTGTATTCTGGCAATAATATAATGATGGTTATTGACATTAAGGAGAATAATCCACGTTATTTTAGTAGAGAGCTAATGTGCCCAACATCCGGAATTGCATATCCAAATCCAGAACCAAACACATTTTCTTTTAATTCACCAAAAGGTGCCTGTAATAAATGTAATGGCTTAGGAATTACGAATGAAATCAACTTAAAAAAAGTCATTCCAGACGAAAGTATTTCCATTAAAAATGGAGCAATCATACCTTTAGGCGAACAAAAAAGTAGTTGGATTTTTAAACAACTTCAAAACATTGCTGAGCGTTATAAATTTAAACTTACAGACGCTTTAAGAGACATCCCAAAAGAAGCTTTAGATATTATTTTAAATGGTGGAAATGAATCTTTCGATATTGAATCTAAAACGGTAGGAATTACTAGAAATTATAAAATTGAATTCGAAGGAATTGTAGCTTTCATAAAAAATCAATACACAAACGCAGAAAGTTCCTCCATAAAAAGATGGGCAAAAGGCTTTATGGATGAAGTTAGCTGTACTACTTGTAATGGAAAAAGATTAAAAAAAGAAGCACTTCATTTTAAAATCACTACTAAAAACATCAGTGATTTAGCACAAATGGATATTACTGAATTAGCGAATTGGTTTCAAAATATTGATAAGAACTTGTCAGAAAAACAACTCATAATTGCATCAGAAATATTAAAAGAAATTAGAACTAGAATTCAATTTTTGATTGATGTTGGCTTAGGTTATTTAACACTTGATAGAACATCAAAATCTCTTTCTGGTGGAGAAGCTCAAAGAATCCGTTTAGCTACTCAAATTGGTTCTCAATTAGTTGGAGTTCTTTACATCTTAGACGAACCAAGTATTGGATTACACCAACGTGACAATAAAAAACTGATAGATTCTTTAGTGAAATTAAGAGATATTGGAAACTCTATTTTAGTCGTTGAACATGATAAAGACATGATTGAACATGCAGATTTTGTGTTTGATATTGGTCCAGGAGCAGGAAGACATGGGGGTGAAATTGTAAGCGCAGGAACTTTTCAAGATTTAAAAAAACAACATACTTTAACAGCGGATTATATAACAGGTAAAAAAGAAATTAAGATTCCTGAAAAACGACGCGAGGGAAATGGGAAATTTATCAAACTTAAAGGAGCAAATGGCAATAATTTAAAAAATATTTCTGTTGAGTTTCCTCTGGGTAAAATGATTTGTGTTACAGGTGTTTCTGGAAGCGGTAAATCAACTTTAATAAATGAAACTTTATATCCTATTTTAAATGCTCATATATACAGGGGTGTAAAAATACCAATGCCTTACAAAAAAATTGAAGGCCTAAAACATATTGATAAAGTAATTGATATTGACCAATCTCCAATTGGCAGAACACCCCGTTCAAATCCAGCAACATATTCAGGAACTTTTAGTGAAATTCGAAATTTATTCGCAAAAACACCCGAGGCCGCAATTCGGGGTTATAAACCAGGTAGATTCTCTTTCAATGTAAAAGGTGGACGCTGTGAAACTTGCCAAGGTGGTGGAGTTAGAGTCATAGAAATGAATTTTTTACCTGATGTCTATGTAGAATGCGAAACGTGCCAGGGAAAACGTTTTAATAGAGAAACTCTAGAAATACGCTACAAAGGAAAATCGATTTCTGATATTTTAAATATGACAATTGAAGATGCCTCAGAATTTTTTAAAAATATACCAAAAATATATAGAAAGCTAAAAACAATTAAAGATGTTGGTTTAGGATATATTACTTTAGGGCAAAGATCTACAACACTATCCGGGGGGGAAGCTCAAAGAATTAAATTAGCTACAGAACTCTCTAAAAGAGATACTGGCAATACATTTTATATATTAGATGAACCGACAACAGGGCTTCACTTTGAAGATATTAGAGTTCTGATGGAAGTTCTTAACAAACTGGTTGACAAAGGAAATACCGTTTTAATTATTGAACATAATTTAGATGTAGTAAAATTAGCAGATTTCATTATTGATATAGGTATGGAGGGTGGTAAAAAAGGCGGTAAAATTCTCTGTAAGGGTACTCCAGAAGAAATTGCAAAACATAAAACTAGTTATACAGCAAAGTTTTTGAAAAAAGAATTACATTAGTAAACTATTTTGCAAAAACTTAACATACAATATGATAAAGAAAAATGGTAAATGACGACAGAAAAATAAAAGAAAAATTTCAGCGAAAAACTTGGAATGAAATTAAAACAAACGACTCTTGGGCCATATTTAAAATTATGGCAGAATTTGTTGAAGGATACGAAAAACTAAGTAAAATTGGACCTTCTGTATCAATATTTGGTTCTGCAAGAACGAAACCAGAAGACCCTTATTATAAATTAGCAGAAGAAGTTGCTTTTAAATTAACACAAAATGGTTATGGTGTTATTACTGGTGGTGGACCCGGGATTATGGAGGCTGGTAACAAAGGAGCTCACAGAGGAAAAGGAACCTCTGTTGGTTTAAATATAGAATTACCTTTTGAACAACACGATAATCCTTGGATCGATAAGGATAAAAATTTAGAATTCGATTATTTTTTCGTTAGAAAAGTTATGTTTGTAAAATATTCACAAGGTTTTATTGTTATGCCTGGAGGATTTGGTACCCTTGATGAACTTTTTGAAGCAATAACTCTAATTCAAACTAATAAAATAGGACGTTTTCCAATTGTATTAGTGGGTAGTAAATTTTGGGGAGGTCTGATGGATTGGATAAAAAATACCCTCTTAGAAGAAGGAAATATTTCAGAGAAAGATTTAAAATTATTCAGAGTCGTTGACACTGCAGATGAAGCCATAGAACATTTGAATAAATTTTATTCTAAATATCAATTAAAACCAAATTTCTAAGACTTTAAAAAAAAATTGAATTTATCTTTCCTAATTCCATTTATATGACAATCTTGCTCATACAGATTCTTAAAAGGTAAAAATCTACTAGAAAAAATCATAATTGAGAAAACATAATTACATAATATTACTCTGCTTCTTAGCATGTCCTTTTTTGTTTTCTCAACAGAATTCTATCCATATAAAGTGTACTTTAGATTCCAGAAAAGATGTATTAAATATTCAGCAAGAAATTATCTTTCATAATACTTCAGATTCGATTTTAACAAGCATATTTCTTCATAATTGGGCAAATAGTTATAGAGACAGAAAAACACCTTTATTTAGGAGATTTATTCAAGACTTTAAAAAAGATTTATACTTTGCTAAAGAGAAAGAACTAGGGTCCTCAATAATACAAAGCGTAACTGTTGATTTTGAAAGTTCAAATTTTAAAGAACTAAAAAATAATGCAGATATCTTGGAAATTATTCTTAATAAACCTTTATCACCAAATTCAAAAATTAAAATAGCAGCCTCATATAACGTAAAAATACCAAGTGAACGTTTTACAAATTATGGTAAAAGTAAAACTGGATATCATCTAAGAAATTGGTATTTAACACCAGCAATTTATCAGAATGGCTGGCAACTAATGAGCAACTTAAATTTAGATGATTTATATGAGAACAAAACCGACTTTAAGATTGAAATTGAGATTCCTAAAAACTATGTTATTGAATCTAATTTACGTCAATATGAGACTCGGAAACAAGACAATAATAATACTTACTACTTAGTTGGAAACAATAAAACAGATGTTATTTTAGGAATTAAAAATAAATCACAACTAAGAACATTTAAAACAAATACAGTTTCTATACGAACTGACGTTTTTTCAAAGGAATTAAACTTTAACTTAACAACAGACATCTTAAATAGAGAGCTGCTTTTTTTAGAAAAATACTTAGGTAAATATCCACATTTTGAAATTTTCATAGACAAGGCTTCACAAAATAAAAATCCAATCTTTGGTTTAAATCAGCTTCCTAAATTCTTGCGTCCTTTTTCTGATACTTTTAAATGGGATATTACTATGTTTAAAGCGTTAACAAAAAGATATATTGAAAACACAATACTATTAAACAAGAGAAAAGACTATTGGTTATTGGATGGAATTCAGAATTATTTGATGATCGAATACATAGAAGAATTTTACCCAGAAATTAAGCTTTTAGGAAGCGCTTCAGATTCTTGGTTATTAAAAAATTTCAATTTCTCTAAATTAAAATTTAATGATAAATACCCTCTTGTATATGAATTTACAGCACGTAAATTTTTAGATCAAGCACTTACTACATCAGCAGACTCTTTATCAAATTTCAATAGAAAGATAGTAAACAAATACAAAGCAGGATTAGGGCTCCGGTTTCTAAAAGGTTATTTAGGAGACACAATTGTAAATAAAACAATTAAAGAGTTCTATCAGAATAATCAATTAACAATTATTTCTAGTACTAAATTTGAACAATTACTTTCTTCAAAAACTACTAAAAATTTAGATTGGTTTTTTAATGATTTTTTAAAAACCACTAAAAAAATAGATCATACAATTGAAGAAATAAAAAAAGAAAAAGATAGTATATCTGTAACCATAAAAAACAAAAGAAACACAACAACTCCTTTTGCTATTTATGCACTTAAAGATAGAAATATTAAATTTCAAAAGTGGGTTTCTGATGTAGACAGTTCTAAAACCATTAAATTTAAAAGAGGTGACTTCGACACGTTTGTATTAAACTATGAAAATTTATATCCAGAACTTAACACCCTCGATAATTGGAAAAAAATTGATAAAAAAATTTTAAATAAACCAGTAAAAATCTCTTTTTTAAAAGATATCAATGACCCCAATTTTAATCAACTATTTTATCAACCAAGTGTCAATTATAATTTCTACAACGGATTAATTCTTGGAGTAAATTTACATAATAAACCCCTTATAAAAAGAAACTTTGAATTTAAAGTATCTCCATATCTTGCAACAAAAAGCAAAACAGTCGTGGGGAAATTTTCTTTACTATACAATCAGTTTTTTGAAAAGACAAAAATTTATAAAATTGCATACGGCCTAACAGGAAGCACCTCAGATTATGCTCCTAACTTATCCTATAGATCATTTATACCTTATGTAGATATATTTTTTAAAAGAAAAACTTTACGAGATGCTACTTCAGAATCTTTTAGAGCAAAATTAATTCATATTGACAAAGAAGTAGCTGCCAATTCAATTCAAACAGCTCAAGATAATTATAGTGTTCTAAGCTTAAGTTACAATTACACAAATCCAGATATAATTAAAGAATTTAGATATCGTTTTAGTACAGAATTTGGAGAAAAATTCTCCAAAGCACAAGTAGATCTTCAATTTAGAAAACTAACCTCCTCTGATACACAATTAGATTTTAGACTTTTTGCAGGTACCTTTCTAAACAACGATACTTCAGGTGACTATTTCAGTTTTGGGCTTGATAGAAGTAATGATTACTTGTTTGAACTAAATTATCTAGGAAGATCTGAAAGCACAGGTTTTTTTAGTCAACAATATATCATAACTGAAGGTGGTTTTAAATCTGTACTTCCAACAAGGTTTGCAAATCAGTTTATGATTTCAACTAATTCGAGTATTGGGTTATGGAGATGGGTTGAATTTTACAACGATGTTGCTTTTTTAAAAAACAGAAGCAAACCAATTTACTATGCTTATGAAAATGGTATTCGTTTTAATTTTGTACATCAAATTTTTGAAATTTATTTTCCTATTTACTCAAATAATGGTTGGGAATTATCTCAAACAGCATATCCACAGAAAATAAGATTTTCGTTATCTGCTGATGTGAGATCTATCTTTAACTTTTTTAGACGCGGTTTTTTATAATATTGAGTAAATTTTTAATAGCTTCAAATATTATTGAATAATTGACAATAAAAAAGCTTTAATTATTATAAAATTTACGAAATTGTTAATAAATATTTAAATTTTTAAATATCAACTAAAAAAACTACCTTTGCCCCACTCTAAAATCGAATAAAGATGCTGCAGGAAAAACAAACAGTTAATAAACAAAAACTTTCTTTTGAGGATTTTAAGGCTGAAATTTTAAACGACTACAAAATTGCTAAAATCAGTAGAGAGTGTAGTTTGTTAGGGCGTAGAGAGGTGCTTACAGGCAAAGCCAAATTTGGTATTTTTGGTGACGGAAAAGAAATTCCGCAACTAGCAATGGCAAAAGCATTTAAAATTGGAGATTTTAGATCTGGTTATTATAGAGATCAAACATTCATGATGGCTATTGGCGAATTAACCGCACAACAATTCTTTGCAGCCTTGTATGCTCATACAGATATAAAAGCAGACCCAATGTCTGCTGGAAGACAGATGGGTGGTCATTTTGCAACACATAGCTTGAATGAAGATGGCACTTGGAAAGACTTAACGAAACAATATAACTCAAGCTCCGACATTTCACCAACTGCTGCTCAAATGCCTCGATTGCTTGGGCTAGCTCAAGCTTCAAAAATTTACAGAACAGAAAAAAGCATTCATCATAAATCTACATTTTCAAATAGTGGAAATGAAGTTGCCTGGGGCACTATTGGTAATGCAAGCACAAGCGAAGGTTTATTTTTTGAAACTATAAACGCTGCAGGTGTTTTACAAGTTCCTATCTTAATGAGTGTTTGGGACGATGAATACGGAATTTCAGTTCATGCAAAGCATCAAACAACAAAAGAAAGTATTTCAGAAATTTTAAAAGGTTTCCAGAGAGAAAAGGATAAAGAAGGATATGAAATTTTTGTTGTCAATGGTTGGGATTATGTTCAACTGATAGATATCTACAACAAAGCTGCAAAAATTGCAAGAGAAGAACATGTACCGGTTCTTATTCATGTGAAAGAACTAACTCAGCCTCAAGGACACTCTACTTCTGGATCTCATGAACGATACAAGGAAAAAGAAAGATTAAATTGGGAAAAAGAACACGATTGTATCACTAAAATGCGAAACTGGATTTTAGACTTTGAATTAGAAACTGAAACAGGTGAAATTTTACGCTTTGTAAATTCAGAAGAAGAAATTATTATACTAGAAAAAGAAGTAAAAAAAGAAGTTGTACTTGCAAAAAGAAATGCTTGGAATGCATTTATAAATGAAATTAAAGCCGAAGTTTCAGCCGCTTGTCAAATACTAGATAAAATTGCCGTTAAAAGTAAAAATAGGGCTTTCATTATCAAGTATAAAAAAGAATTAACATCTATTATTGAACCGAGTCGAAAAGACGTTTTATCAATAACCAGAAAAACTCTACGTTTCCTTAAAGATGAAGATTTTCCAGAAAAAATATTACTTCAAAATTTCATTAAAGAATCTCTAAAAGATGCTTCAGTAAAATTCTCATCTCACTTAAATAGTGAATCAGAGTTTAAAGCGATAAATGTTTCTGAAAAAAAACCGATATACACTAAAAAGAAAGATTTAGTAGATGCAAGGATTATCATGAGAGATAATTTTGACGCCCTACTTAAAAAACACCCCGAAGTAGTCATTTTCGGCGAAGATGTAGGTCTCATTGGTGACGTAAATCAAGGACTTGAGGGGCTTCAAGAAAAATATGGAGAGATAAGAGTATCTGACACAGGTATTAGAGAAGCAACAATAATTGGACAAGGTATCGGTTTAGCAATGCGGGGCTTAAGGCCTATTGCAGAAATACAATACTTAGATTACTTATTATATGCATTGCAAATTATGAGTGACGATTTAGCCACACTTCATTACAGAACTTTTGGGAAACAAAAAGCGCCATTAATCATTAGAACACGAGGTCACAGATTAGAAGGAATCTGGCATGCAGGCTCACCAATAGGAGGAATCATAAATAACGTTAGAGGCATTCATGTTTTAGTTCCAAGAAATATGACAAAAGCTGCAGGGTTTTATAATACATTACTAGAAGGTGATGAACCTGCTTTGGTTATTGAATGCTTAAATGGATACAGGTTAAAAGAAGAATTACCAATAAATCTAGGAGAATTTAAAATACCTATTGGACAAGTTGAAATAGTTAAAAAAGGTACAGATTTAACAGTTGTCTCTTACGGTTCTACATTGAGGATTGTTGAAAAGGTTGCTTTAGAATTAGAACAAGTAGCTATAAACATCGAAATTATAGACATACAAAGCCTACTTCCTTTTGATTTAAATCATGACTGTGTAAAAAGTTTAGCAAAGACAAATAAATTACTAGTCATTGATGAAGATGTCCCTGGGGGAGCTTCGGCATATCTTCTTCAGGAAATTATAGAAAAACAAAATGGTTATAACTATTTAGATAGTAAACCTGCTACGTTGACTGCCAAAGCTCATAGAACCGCCTATGGAACAGATGGAGATTACTTTTCAAAACCTTCGGCAGAAGATATTTTTGAAAAAATATATGAAATAATGCATGAAGCTAACCCAATTAAATATAAAAGTTTATATTAAACTTGGTGCAAATAACAGAATTATAAGGGTCAAAATTGATGAATTCTGAGTATTAATATTTAAATCAAAATTTCATTGATTCGCAAATAACTCTTAAAAAAAATACTTTCTATTTTTCTCGAAGTAAATATTTACTCAAAAAAATAGACACCCTTAGATGGAGCAAAAAAATGAGTACAATAAAAACCTACTATATAAGTTCAAATATTAAATATATTTTAAGATTCAGAAATCCATTAAAAATTTAATTATTTTATCGTTGCAATAAGTGATTTCCTACTGCACACTGTAAGCACAATTTTTTTGCACAATAATTATTTTTAAGCTCCAACAAAGCTTGCGTATCAAGTACAGATCTAGAATTAATTTTCAAATCATTAAACTTATAAATAATACTGTTTTTTTCTGGCTTAATTTTTTGAAAAAAATCTAAAAAATCATGTTCATTAACATCTCCTCTTCCTCTCTTGTACAAAAATATTAAAGGAATTACAGTATTTATCAATACTAAATTGATAAACTGTTTTGTTAATTTTTTGGATGAAAAGCTTGAATTTTTATGGAATGTATAATGTGTATTCCAAAATGAATTTACGTTTACATTAAATAAATTATAAAAGCCTTTTAATGTTTGTATTTTTATTAATTTAGAAAATAAACCTTGATGAAGATGATAGAGAGAAATTAATTGTGCAATTCGTATCGTTGGAAAATTTGAAGGCCGCATCCTAAAAAAGGAAAACTGATTATTTGATATTGAACTCAGCTTGTATTTATGCTTTAAGTAGTGAAATTCTTTTTTTAATTGTTGATGATATATATCTTCAATTTTTTCTTCCAAAAACCCAGATTGTCCAAAAAGTAAAGCTGTTAATTTATTTTCATCAGATCGAACTCTTCTCAATATTGAAAAATCAAAAGAATTTGCCAAACTCAAAAAAACGTCTCCATTCACTTTTAATCCAAAACTCTTAGCTAATAATTTAAACAATACAGCTTCAAAATCATTTTTATTAGCGAATAAAATCTCTTTCATTTCATTTGATTTTCTTTCTAATCTCTCAAAGAATAAACGCTCTTTCCAATTTTCAAAAATAAAACTATCGATAGTATGTATTTCGTTTTCACAAGAAATCCAGCGTTGCTTTGCAGAATATAAATTAAGGTAATTATTTAAAGCAGTATTTAAAACAAAGTCCTTTAAAATTAAAACTGGTAAAGGCTTGTTATTCCTCATAAAAACAGTTGAATCATCTTCCCAAACAACATGTAAAATAACAGCATCATAACTGGGATCCAGTTCATGATTATGAGCATACCAATCTGAGGATTTTAAATGAATTTCAACATTACCAACCCAATGATGATTTTCAATTTTCATCTGAGCATTCAGGAAATCGGGACCGGAATTATGATTGTGAATACCCGGTTTTAAAATCAACAAACTTTCTTTTGTAGTTGTTTTTAAATCATCAAATGAAAGTAACTGAAACTTCCAAACATAATGAAGAAAATCTTCATTCATAGTTTTTTTTTTAATTTAAGATACAAAAATTGCATATACTATTATAAATATTTATAATAGT
>JAQWIO010000109.1 GCA_029248845.1 Polaribacter sp.
TTTAGTTGTTTGTTGAAAAGCAGAGTATGTATCATATTTAAAAGTTGCTTTTTTATTTTTCTTACCAATTTTAGTAGTTACTAAAACAACACCATTGGCTCCTTTGATACCGTAAATTGCTGCTTGTGCATCCTTTAACACAGTAATAGAATCAATATCGTTGGGATTAACACTGTTTAAGTCTCCTTCATAACCATCTACAATTGTTAAAGGTTGGTTCTGAGTATTTGAACTCACCCCTCTAATTAAGATGTTTACCTTTGCACCTGGCGCACCTGATGAAAGATTTACCGCTACACCTGACGTTGTACCTTGTAATGCAGTAGTTGCATCTATAGGCTTTAAAACGTCTAAGGTTTCTTGACCAACGATAGATACAGAACCCGTAACATCTTTTCTTTTCTGTGTCCCATAACCAACAACAATAATCTCATCAAGAGACTCTGCAGACTCTTCTAAAGATACATTGATAGACTGTTGATTAACAACTACTTCTTTTTGGGCATATCCCAAATAATTAAATACTAGTATTGCTCCTGTTTCGACTTCTGAAAGACTAAAAAGTCCATCAAAATCTGTTTCTGTACCAAGAGTTGTACCTTTAATAATTATACTTACTCCAGGTAGTGTGTCACCTGTTTTGGCATCTTTAACAACACCTCTTACATTAATGGTTTGTGCACTTGTGCAAAAAACCACGAATAAGAGGAGTAATAATGTTATGTTTTTTCTCATGAAATTAGGTTATTTAATATTCGTAATAAAACTACTTTAAAAAATTAATAAAAAAGGAAAAATAACCACTACAAAAAGCATACATCGTAAAATAAAAGGATAAAAATTACGAATCGTTTATAAAACTTGACAAATAAGTCAACAATAAATATATTAATTAAACATGTTGTTGTAGTAATGTTAAGGTAATAACAAGCAATATTTAGTAATTAAATTTCTAAAATATAACTCGTCAAGTTAGAATCGTGAGGTAATTCCATTTTCTTTCTTAAACGATACCTCTTAACCTCTACACTCCTTGGAGATATATTGAGAAGAGGTGCGATTTCTTTGGAAGACAAATTTAATCTAAGATAGGCACAGAGTCTTAAATCGTTGGGTGTTAAGCTTTGGTGCTTCTCTTTCACCTTTTTAAGAAAATTTTTATCTGCGTTGTTAAATGCTTCCTGAAACATTTTCCAATCATCTGAATTGTTTAAATTCTTATCTATTATCCTCACAACTTTAGAAACGTTCTTATCTCCACCGTTGATCAATTCAGTTTTTATTGCATTTAAAAAATCATTTTTCTTAATAATATTCATTGTAGAAGTAGCAAGTTCCCTATTCTTGCTTTCTATGTCATTTCTTAACTTATCATTATTTAATTTTATGATTTGCTGTGAACTCTCTAGTTCTTTGAGTTCTGATTCCTTTTTAGTTTTTTCTAACAATTCTTCTCTTTGCTTTCTGTAATACCTCTTTGAAACAATGTGAACAGAATAAAATGCTAATAAAAAAGAGAGCATATATATGGTTAATAGCAAATTAGACAAATACCATGGACGATTTATAACAAAATCAAAAGAAGCTTCACTATAACTTGGTACACCTCCAACAAAAGCTCTTACCTTAAATGTATAGGAACCATAAGAAATGTTTTCAAACAATACAGAGTTAGCACTAGAAAGAGAACTCCATTGCTTGCTTTGCCCAACTAATATGTATTGATACTTTGTACTTTTAATTTTATTATAATTAGGAACACTGTAAAAAAATTCAAAATTATTTTCATTAGATAAGAATTCATTTTTCGATGATAAATTCACCTTTGTTTTGGGTTTGTCTAAAATAAAATTATTAATTTCATTAATATTTACATCAAAACCTTTAACGTCATTTAACTGGTTTAAATTTATAGCTATATAACCGTTTGAAGTTCCTATAAGATATCTTTGATCCTCTATATGAATAATGTTTTCATAACCAAATGTTGCCTTGGGAATCGAAGCAGAAATTGGTATACTTTTTATAATTGGTTTATTACTCAATTTCCCTGGTGTTAAATATCTAATATTTTCTTTTGAAAAAGACCAAAGAATATTGTTAGACTTATCAAACGCAAGTTCTCCTGATATAAAATCATCTTCAGTTATTAGTTGACTATAAATACTGTCTCTTTTAAAAATTTCATTTTTTTTATCATATAAGAAAATACCGTTCTTACTAGAATATAGTATTTTGTCTTGATAAGAGATTAATGAAGAATGAAGCCCTTTTGCAAGAGAATTTTCTTTACTTAGATGTATTACTTTTGTAAGATTATCGTCTAGAGTAAGTTTAAATACTCCTTTATACTCATGATTTACAAAGAAATTATTAGTGCCAGCCTTTACAAAATATTTACTAGAAGTATTAAAGCCATCAATTTTATTTCTCAAACTCCAAATGTTATTCTTTTTTTTCAGCACGTATAATCCATCATAACAACCTTGAATAATAGTATTTTTATTTATTTTTTTTAATTTCCATGTACCTTGTTTATTAAAAATTAAATTGGATGTATTTTTATCTATTAAAAAAGTTCCGGAAGTATGACCACAAAATAATTGATTATCTATTATTGACAAACTCCATACTTGTCCTTGGGTATTTTTTATAAGTTGAAAATTATCTTTTGAATCTATTTCCCTGTAAAACAATCCTTGATTAGTACCTAAATACAAATTATTATCATAAACAATTGAGGTATAAATTGTGCCAATAAAATCTCTTTTTTTGTTATAAATTTTGAAGGGCGACCTGGTATTTATGGTATTTATCCCATTATCTAATCCTAACCATACATTACTTTCCACATCTTCAAAAACAGAAAGAATTGTATTGTTATTTAAACCAGAACTTTGTGTGATTTGATAATTAAATTTACCATTACTTTCCAAATAAATAAATCCATCTGAAATAGTACCTAATGCAAATTCTTTGTTTCTTAAACGTTTTGCATTATAAATAATCACATTTTTCAATAGATCATCAGAAGGTGTTTTCCACTTCATAAGTTTGTTTTTGCTCAAATAGAAAAAACCTGATTTTTGAGTTAAAAAATATAGTTTATTATCTTTTTCAAACATTTCAACAATGATATTGTCTTTTAATATTTGATGCTCTGAAATTAATTTTGGAATGCCATTTTCAATTTTAAAAACTCCTTTATTTCCCTCCTGAAAATAAATAACTCCATTGACTTTAGATAATTTATGAAGTTTAAAATCAGATTCAATAATTTTAAATTTATTTGATTCTAAATTGTATAGATATATTCTTTCTAAAGATTTAAAAAGCACCCAACCATCAATTTCTATAATATTCCAAATCTGCTCATCTTCTAACATTTGAATATTAAATTTCGCTGTAATAGAAGTATACTGTAACTTACCAAAATCATTTTTGTTCCAATACCCAAAATCCATATAAGAGCCTGTGTAGATTTTGTCCTCTAACACCATTACAGATCTCATAATTGTTTCGTTCGGAGTTGGATATAAATGCCAACTTGCTCCATTAAATTCCATTAAACCTTTATTATTAGCAACATAAATAAATTTATTTTCTGATTGGGATATTGACCAATTTTGATTCTCTGCTTTATAATCTTTGGGTGAAAAAGTATTAATAGGGGGAAGTTCTTGTGCAGAAATCAGAGAAGAAATAAGAAAAACACAGAAAAAAATAATATGTTTCATATGATATGTTAGGTTGTTTGGTTCACAATGTACGTAAAATATGACAGAATAGATTTATTTGTATTGAAGTTGTATAGGTTAAAATGAAACAAAAATAAAACACAACACTAAATAAAATTAAAAATATCTTTATTAAATTTATTAAATTTATTAACTTTATTAAAATTAAATCAATTTATGAATTTTATTAAAAAACTAGGTTCCGGTAACTTTTTAATGTTATTATTATGTGTTCTGATTATTTTCCTGGCAGAATACCTGTTTTTAACTGGAGAAAAATTACATGGAATTTTTCTTGGGCTTTGGGCTCCAACTTTATTAGGTTTAATGATTTATATCAAACTAGTAAAGGATGAGCGTAAATAATATTATATTATATTTTTCTGTATTCGTAGCAATCTGCGTTATATTTTGGGCATTTTATATGATCAATGAATTTAATAAAATAAGTAAAAATTAATTTTTACTTATTTAAATAATATCTTGTAAAGTTCAATATAAATTATAGAATCAATCCCTTTTAATGTAATATTTTAAATAGTAGTTCTTTTAGTATGTCTTTGTGTGATTGACTTGCTCCTACTCCTTTACTTTTAACATCTGCATCTCTTAAAGTAGCAATTACTTTAGCAACTTTTCGCATAGGATAATTTCTGGCAGCTAAAAAATACTCATCAATAAAATAGGGGTTAACACCTAAAGATTTAGCAACAGCCCTTTTAGACTTATCTTGTAAACCATGAAATAACAAAAGTTGTGTGAAAAAGCTATTTAATAAAGAGATTGTCATTACCAAAGGATTATTTTTCGAGTTTTCTGAAAAATAATTAATAATTCTGTTCGCTTTAACGAGGTTCTTTTCTCCCAATGCTTTTCTTAATTCAAAATTATTAAAATCTTTAGATATACCAATATTCTCTTCTATATGTTTATCATTAATAATTGTGTCCTCTGGAAGAATGAGCACTAATTTATCTAACTCGTTTGAAATTTTACTAAGATCAGATCCTAAAAATTCTACCAACATTTGAGATGCTTTTGGTTCTATTTTATATTTTCTTCCACTTAAAACTCTTCGAATCCAATCTGAAACTTGATTTTCATATAACTTTTTACTATCGAAAATCAAACCAGATTTGGAAATTGCCTTATATAATTTTTTACGCTTATCGAGTTTCTTATATTTGTAATTTAAAACTAGAACTGTTGACGATTGTGGATGTTCAGCATACGCCACTAACTTTTCAATATTTCTACTTAAATCTTGAGCCTCTTTAACAATGAGAACCTGCCTTTCAGCCATCATTGGGTAGCGTTTAGCTGAAGAAACAATATCCTCTATAGTTGTATCTCTACCATACATAACCTGCTGATT
>JAQWIO010000122.1 GCA_029248845.1 Polaribacter sp.
GTTGAGTATAAAAACTACCGAAGCCAACCCAAATAAAAATGGAGAAGTAGAAGCACCAATCGTTTTGTTAGACAAAATCGAAGCAGATTTAGAGAAATTTATGTCAAACTCTAAAAATAAAATAGTACAATTACATGTACACCCTTTTATTGCAGCTTATCTAACAAAAGGATTAAATTCTATTCGTTTTAAATGGTATTTAAAACACAAAAAGTGGATTACAATTATACCTCGTGATGCTTACACATATTTGTATTATAGATTTAAGTCTCAAAAGTCTTAAGCTCTATATTATAAAGGCAATAATTTTTTATCAAAAAACCCCGCAACTTAATAGTTGTGGGGTTTTGTATTTTATAAGTGCTACTGTTTATGGTTTTTCTTTAATCAAATACATGTATACTGGATAATGATCAGAATAGCCACCTGTATATCTCCCATTAGAAAAACTTCTAAAAGGATATCCTTTATATTTTCCTTTTTTAGTGGTTAAAAAACGCTTATTAAAAACCTTAGCTTTGAACATTTTATAGGTAGAAAAATCTTTTTCCCCTTTATCTAATAAAGGAGAAGTTAATAAAATCATGTCAAATAAATTCATTTTACCTTTATACATTAAGGTATTAAAACCTTTACGAAACATCTCTTCATAAGGATTGTATAGGTCACCCTCTTTTAGATCTTTCTTTTTACTTTTTGTTTGTAATACTTTTTTAAAACTAGAATTTATCGGGTCATCATTAAAATCGCCCATCATTAAAATTTTAGCATTTGCATCTTGTCTTTTAATTTGTTCTATGATTTTTGTGTTTTGATATGCTGCTTTTTCTCTACTGGGTCTACTTGCCAATTCCCCTCCTCTTCTAGAGGGCCAATGGTTTACAATTAAATGTATTAATTCGTCATCTAGATAACCAGATATTAACAGCTGGTCTCTTGTGAAAATCAAGTGATTATTTTTAAAAATTCGTGGATTAAAAGCTTCGTGGTAAATGGGTTTAAAATATTTTTTTTGATACAATAGCGCAACATCAATACCTCTTTTGTCTGGAGAGTCGTAGTGTATAATGCCGTAATTATTTTTTATTAGATGTTTGGAGGTTACTAAATCTTTTAAAACATTTGAATTTTCTACTTCTGAGACACCAATAATTGCAGGACTTGTTTTGGTTTTATCGAAACCAATTTTAGCAATAGTACTACTAAGTTTATCGATTTTGTCCCAATATACTTTAGATCTGTTAGATTTTAATTCCATTATAGGGCTAGCTTCATCATTCTTATTGACATCATTAATGGTGTCAAATAAGTTTTCTAAATTATAAAAAGCAACCGTTCTAATTGCATATTTTTTTCCATTCTTCTGAGAAAAAACTGCCATAACTGACAAGGAAAAAAGAATAATCAAAAATAATTTTTTATACAATGGGGTGTATTTTATATTATAAAAGTAAGAAACTAAAACTGTTTTAGAGGAGATCTATTCTTCTTTTTAGGGTTCTTCCATATTTTTTCACTAAATTTAAGTGCGATCGAGAAAAAGAAAAATTAGAGTACAAGTTGATTATGAAAAAAATTGTGATGGCAATATTTTTTCTATTACTCTCACTTACAGAGATAAATGGACAAAATACTGTGAAAGGAATTATTTTAGATGATGATTCTAGAGAACTACTTAAAGGTGTTTTTGTTCAAATAAAAAACACATCCATAAGTCAAACTTCAGACTTAAACGGCGCTTTTTTGATGAAGAGTTCCCAAGGTGGAAAATTTGTTTTAGAAATAAAATTTGCTGGTTATGAAACTCAGAATATACCGATAGAATTATCAGGAAATGTTTTAGACTTAGGAAAAATATTTTTGTTCAAAGAGGTTCTAGAACTACAAGATTTAAGCTTCATCACACTTACAGATGACGAATTGAATGATGACGCAAGTTCTGCAGATAATATTTCTGGACTTTTACAGTCATCAATGGATATTTTTTTGAGAACAGCAGCCTTTGAATTTAGTGCTTCTTTTTTTAAAGTTAAAGGCTTCGATTCAAGTCATGGAAAGTTGTTAATTAATGGCATAGAAATGAATAAAATTTATAATGGAAGAGCACAATGGAGCAATTGGGGAGGTTTAAATGATGTACTAAGAAATCAAGAGTTTAGAAATGGCCTAAGTCCTTCAAATGATACATTTGGTGGACTTTTAGGCTCAACAAATATAAATACTAGAGCCTCAGAACAGCGACCAGGTGTTAGAATCTCCTATTCTTCATCTAATAGAAGTTACCAGCACAGAATTATGGCGACCTATTCTAGTGGAATGTTAAAAAATAATTGGGCCTATACTATTTCTGGGAGTAGAAGATATGGTAATGAGGGGTTTAATGAAGCAACATCTTACAATGCATATTCTATGTTTACTTCTGTTGAGAAAAAAATAAATGATAAAAGCAGTGTTAATTTTACAGGCATTTTTACACCAAATAGAAGAGGTAAGTCGTCACCAAATACACAAGAAGTCTATGATTTAAAAGGGATAAAATACAATGATTATTGGGGGTTTTTGAATGGGAAAAAAATCAATTCAAGAATAAAAGAAGTGAATGAGCCAATTTTACTGATAAATCACTATTGGAATTTTTCAAGAAGTACATCAATAAATACAAATATTGCCTATCAATTTGGAAAGATAGGAAATAGCAGAATCGATTATAATGGAGGCGCCAATCCAAGTCCAACCTATTATCAAAATTTACCAAGTTATTTTTTAAGAAATGGAGATTTTGAAGGAGCTTATACGACACAAAAAAGATTTCTAAATCATGGGCAAATTGATTGGCTAAGGTTTTTTGATGCTAATATGACTACTAAAAATTCAGGCTTAGAAAATGCCTATGTTCTGTATGAAGATAGAAATGACGATAAACAATTTACGATCAATACAATCGTAACTTCCGAAGTAAACGAAAACATCTCTTTAAATGGTAAAATAGAATATAAACGTTTGCGATCTCAAAATTTTGCGAAGATAATCGATTTATTAGGGGGTGATACTTATTTGGACATAGATCCATATGGAGCGACAGAAGAGGAAAAACAAAATAATCTTTTAAGCCCCAATAGATACGTAACAAAAGGAGAAACGTTTAAGTATAATTTTAATTTAAATTCTGATATTATTGCTGCTTTTGTACAAGCACAATTCAATTATAATTCAATAGATTTTTATACAGCACTTTACCTTACCAGTACTTCTTATCAGAGAGTAGGTGTATATCAAAATGGTGGTTTTCCAGAAAATTCATTTGGCCCATCAAAAAAGAAAAAATTTATGAATTATGGTTTTAAATTAGGCGCAACGTATAAATTTACAGGACGACATTTACTAGATTTAAATGTAGCATATTTATCAGCTGCTCCAACGATTAGAAATACATTTTCAAATTCAAGAGAAAATAATAATCTAGTCTTAGATCTACAAAGTGAAAAAATACTTTCTACAGATATCAGTTATGTTTTTAGAAACTCAATATTTACATCAAAAGTAACAGCATATTATGCTTCTATAAAAGATGCAACAGAGATTTCTTTTTATTTTGCTGATGGTGTAGGGGGAGATAATTCTGCATTTGTACAAGAAATACTTCGAGGAATTAATAAAAAACATCTTGGTCTAGAAGTAGGCTTAGAGGCACAAATAACAGCGTCATTTAAATTGAAAGGAGTAGCTTCTTTTGGACAATTTACCTATGATAATAATCCGCTTCTATATTTAACTACAGAATCAGATACTGCCTCCTTAGCAGCAGGTTTCGTAGATGGGTTTAAGGATTTTGGAGAAGTACAACTCATGAATTATAAATTAGCTACGGGGCCACAAAAGGCATATTCTATGGGGTTTGAATATAGAGACCCAGCATATTGGTGGTTTGGTGCAACGGTTAACATTTTTGGAAATACCTTTATAGATATTTCACCACTAAATAGATCTCGTAATTTTTATATGGATGATGATGGCTTGCCTTTTATAGAATACAATACAGAAACAGTAAAAACTCTTCTAACCCAAGAAAAATTTGATAAATATTCTGTTGTAAATCTTGTTGGAGGAAAATCTTATAAAATTAACAAATACTATATAAGTTTTTTTGCAACTGTAAATAATCTACTAAATAAAACTTATAAATCTGGTGGTTTTGAACAGGGAAGAAATGCCAATTACAGACAAGTATTAGAAGATAAATCTCTAGATAAACCCATTTTTGGGAACAAATATTGGTATGGTAGAGGAGCGACATATTTTATGAATATAAATGTGTCTTTTTAAAAAATAAAATGAAAAATTACTGAAATGAAAAGAAACATAAAAACCGCATTAATACTTTTTATGAGTGTTTCCTTAATTACATGTGTAAAAGATGGAGATTTTAAAGTGCCAGAAAGTTTAGAACTTGAAGAAAATACTGCTGTAAATGCTATTTTAGATAGTATTTCTGAAGGAATTCTTGAATTAAAAACGATAAAGCAGGTTAAAGAGTTCTATATAACCGGGAATCATCCAGTAGAAATTTTTTCTGATATAGTTGTAAAAGGATATGTTGTTTCCTCTGATAAGACAGGAAATTTTTATAAAGAATTTTACATGCAAGATGCTCCACAAAACCCAGATGCAGGAATAAAAATCAGTTTAAATTTAACGAAGAGTTATAATAAATTTAATATTGGTAGACAAATTTACATACGTTTGAAGGGATTGTGTATTGGTGAAACAAATTCTGGAGATGGGATTATTACAATTGGAGGAAAAGTAAAATTGACAGATATCACAGAAATTGAAAACGTTTCTGCAAATCAAATACCTAATCATATTTATAGAACTGAAATTACAGAGGAAATAATACCAAAGATAATCGATTTTGCAGCAGTAAATGAAGCGAATATAGGAACTTTTGTAACCTTAGAAAATGTTTTTTTTGAATCGGAATTAGTAGGAGAATCTTATGTAGATCCAACAGAAGATTTTGACACCCAACGTAAAATTCTCACTTGTTTGGGCTTAGGCTATGATTATTTATTTCTAGAAACCAGTTCTTTTTCAAATTTTTCAAATGAAACTTTACCAGAGAAAGCAGGTAGTATAAATGCCATTGTTTCTAAAGATTTTGGAGGAAATTTTATGGTGTTAAATTTAAATGACACCAGTGATGTTCAAATGAATGACGAAAGATGTTCCCCTTTGCCGATAGAAGATTTTAAAACAATTTTATTGGAAGAAGATTTTGAGACTCAATCTGGAGAAATAGAAAAACCTAACTGGCTTAATTATCGCGAGGAGGGTACAGTGTCCTGGAGATCTTACGCAGATTCTTATTCGCAAAGTAAAGCGGCAAGAATTGTATCTAGAAATTCTAATGATAATAGTACTGTTTCTTGGTTAATTACAAAAGGAGTTAATTTAGACACAACATCACAAGAGTTTTTATCTTTTGAAACTTCAAATAGATTTGCGAATGCTAGTGAATTAGAAGTTTTGATTTCTCTAGATTTTAATGGTCATAAAGACAATATAAAGTCAGCTAATTGGGCTGTTTTACCAGCTAAAATTGTTTTAGATGGGGTTTCTTTTAAAAAGTGGGTACATTCAACTTATATAGAATTATCTAGTTATTCAGGAACTGCTCATATTGCTTTTAAATATGTAGGAAATGGAAATGCAAACTTTAACGGAACTTATGAACTAGATAATATCCTAATAAATGCTAAATAGAAATAGGATTATTACCTAAGTCAACTTATATTACTTTTTACAATTTATTTTCACAGGAAGATTCCTTCTATTAATTTAGTTAAAAAACTATTTCTTAATAATTTTTTGCCAGTATTTCTTCTGTAGTTTTACAAAAAAAAATATTGCTATCTAATTTAGAAATTTTATTTTTAATTTCATTTATTACTTTTAACTCTAAATCTATTGAACTAGTGTAGATACATTTTAATAAATTAGTGTCTTTATTAAATGACTTAAAAATCAAATTACCACATTCAATTTTTTCAAATGTTTTATTGCGTTCAAATTCTAAATGGAGTTTTTCGAATTGTTGGGTCTCAAGATTTGTAATATAAACTCCATAGTCTTTATCAATAATCAATTTTTTTTTATTTATAATAATATGTTCTTTTCCGAATAGATTCCATAACAAATAGCGGATTGGAAAAACGAAAATAATAATTGCAAAAACAATTATTGGTAAGATTACATCTGGATTATTTTTAATTGAAAAAGAAAAAGGTAAATAAATTAAAACTCCAATTAGAACTGAAACAATAGTTGATAATATAACCTTTCCTTTTGTGGTAGAATTTAGATGAAGAGTTAAGCTAATATATGTTTCGTCACTATCTATTTTATAATCATTTCTCATTCTTTTTTTTTAGGGGATTATTCCTAAAGTTACAACATTTTTTTTTCATAGAAATGCTAGCAATTTTTCTTTCATATTTGACTCTATATAATAGCTTGTTTCATTGAGAGCATTATTAACTGAGAGACGTTTTTTGAAATTAATTTTTATGATTGACTATAGATTTTTGTCAAAAGACCATTAAAAAAGAGGAAACTAGGAAGTTTTTCATAATGGTATTTAACCATTTAATTTCCAAATATATTAGAACGATAACTACTATGAAGTTCATTGTGTAGTTTGTCAACTATTGCAGAATAAGTTGGCAATTCTGCTATATTTTCATTTTCATCTGGATCTTTCTCATGGTCATAAAGCATGCGCGCAAAGGTTTGATTGTTTTTTTTGTTTATATATTCTGTATAGCTATATTTTGGAGTTTTTATAGTATATGCATTTGAATTGTTTATAAAGATGTGTGGTTTCCCTTTTAGAATAGTATTATTTAGAATTGGCACAAGGCTTTCGCCTTCCAATTGATTTTTCGGAACTTCTAAATTGCAGAGTTCTGTTAACGTAGGGTATATATCAACTAATTCAGTTAAGGCATTGGTAGTTCCCGATTTACCTATAAATGGAGATGAAATAATCAAGGGTATTTGAGTAGAAGTTCTATGGCTTGTCCATTTTGTCCACTGCGCATGTTCTTGTAAATTGTATCCGTGATCAGAAACTAGCACGATAATAGTATTTTTATCCAATCCGGTTGCCTTTAATTTAGCAAGTATTTTTCCTACTAAGGCATCTACGTAACTAACAGTAGCATAATAGCCATGTATAAGCGATATAGCTGTTGAATCACCCACTTTTTCACCTATTGGTGGAATACCTGTATACTGATGTAATTCAGCAGAACTACTTATGGAAGCTTTTGGAGCATTCTTAGCTACAAAATTATTATAAGGTGTTCTTATTGTATTCCTAGGATATTTATTCCAATGAAGGGCAGGTGCATTGAATGGTAAATGAGGACTTATAAAGCCAGCAGTTAGGAAGAAAGGTTGTTTGTTGTTTTTTAATTCCTCTAAATCGTTAATCACCTTATTGGTAAGTATTCCATCAATATAATCTGAATCATTTACTTCAGCTTTTTCATAGGCAGGACCCTTATTTGTAGCTTTATAAATAGCCCT
>JAQWIO010000129.1 GCA_029248845.1 Polaribacter sp.
ATCAACTAAATTATTTCTTCTTAATTTATAGGCTGTCCGGTATCTTTTATATTCTTTGTTATTGTTTAAATAATAATAAATACTTGTTCCTAATGCTCCCCAAACAATAGGAGTTTTCCAATATTTTTCATTGTAAATTTGGCCCATTCCTGGAAAAATAGCTGAATAAAATGCAGCTTTTGCAGGAGCTAAAGGATTGTAAAGACCCCTTTTATCAAATTTAACTTGTTTTTTGTTTGTAACTTTTTTTATAGTAACAGTATCTTTCTGTCCAAAAGTATACGCAGAAAAAAATCCAAAAAATAAAACAAATATGATTCTTTTAAAAAGCACTTATTTTAATAAGTTTTTTATTCTGTTTAAATCTTCTTCAGAATGAAAAGGAATTAGGATTTTACCTTTTCCATTAGTACTAATTTTAACATCTATTTTACGTCCAAAGTATTCGCTAATTCCTGTAATACTCTTTTTTACATAACTAGGAATTGGTTTTTTACTCGGTTTTGTAGTTGTTCCAGATTTTAATTTTTTGACTAAATCCTCTGTTTGTCTGACAGATAATTTTTCTTTTAAAATTTTCTCGTAAATTCCCAATTGATCTTCAGTATTTTCAACATTAATCATAGCTCTTCCGTGTCCCATAGAAATAAAACCATCTCTCATTCCTGTTTGTAATATAGGATCTAATTTTAATAAACGTAAATAATTAGTAATGGTAGATCGTTTTTTACCAACTCTTGTACTTAATTCCTCTTGGGTTAGTTCAATTTCATCAATTAAACGCTGGTAAGAAAGCGCTACTTCAATTGGATCTAAATTTTTACGTTGAATATTTTCAACCAGAGCCATTTCTAACATTTCTTGGTCATTGGCAAGCCTAATGTATGCCGGAATTGTTTCGCTACCGATTAATTTGGATGCTCTATATCTTCGTTCTCCAGAGACTAATTGAAATTTATTTCCTTGTAACTTTCTTACTGTAATTGGCTGAATTACTCCTAATTCTTGAATCGATTTTGCTAGTTCTTGGAGGGATGCTTCGTTAAAATAAGTTCTTGGTTGAAAAGGGTTTACATCAATTAAATCAAGTTCAATTTCTATAATACTGCCAACAACTTTGTCAGCATTTTTATCTGTTGAAGAATTGATGTTTGGTGTTTCTTGTAATAAGGCAGATAACCCTCTTCCTAAAGCTTGTTTTTTAGTTGCTTTTGCCATTTACGAATTCTTTTTTATTAATTCCTGTGCTAAATTTAGGTAATTTATAGCTCCCTTACTAGTGGCATCGTATGCTATAATGCTTTCTCCATAACTTGGAGCTTCGCCTAAACGTGTATTTCTTCTAATAATAGTATCAAAAACCATGCTAGAAAAATGTTTTCTAACTTCATCTACAACCTGATTAGAAAGACGTAGACGAGAATCGAACATGGTAAGTAGCAGTCCTTCTATATCTAATTCTAAATTATGAATATTTTGAACACTTTTAATTGTGTTTAGTAATTTCCCTAAACCTTCGAGAGCAAAATATTCGCATTGAATAGGAACAATTACAGAATCTGCTGCGACCAAAGAGTTTAATGTTATTAAACCTAAAGATGGTGCACAATCTATTAAAATATAATCGTAGTCATTTTTAATTTTAACCAATGATTTTTTTAACATGTGTTCTCTTTCTTCTTTGTCTACCAATTCAATTTCTATAGCAACCAAATCTATGTGCGCAGGAATGATATCTAAATTAGGCGAATCGGTCTTGATAATTGCTTCTTTTGCTGAAATTGTATGCTCTAATACTTGATAGCTACCGAATGTTACAGAGTCAACATCGAGACCTAAGCCAGAAGTAGCATTTGCTTGAGGATCAGCATCAATTAACAAAACTTTTTTTTCTAGGACACCCAGAGAAGCAGCTAAATTAATACTAGTTGTTGTTTTACCAACACCCCCTTTTTGATTTGCAATAGCAATTATTTTACCCATTGTATTATTTTTCTTTATCGAACGTAAATTTACATTTTTTTCTGTCTTTATAAAGTTAAAGATATTAACAAAAAAACTAATACTATAAGTAATTGTTTATGAGTAATTTGAATGATTTCATTTAATGTTTTTGAACAAGTTTGAAAAGATAAAAATAATGTATTACTTCGGTTTTCGAATATGACATATACTTATCTTTTGGGGATGTTTTTTAAAATCTTAATTAAAAATTTCCAAAATTTATCAACTGAGGAGATGCTTACTTTTTCATCTGGTGAGTGGGCTCCCTTAATGGTTGGTCCAAAAGAAACCATGTCCATTTCAGGGTAATTCTTACCCAAAATTCCACATTCTAATCCTGCATGACATGCAGCAACATGTGCTTTTTCTCCATGTAATTTTTTATAAAGATTTCTAACTATTTCTAAAATTTCTGAATTTACATTTGGTTGCCATCCTGGATATTCTCCAGAAAGAGTAACATCAAATCCAGATAATTCAAAAGCAGATTTTAAAGAATTTGCCAAATCTAATTTATTACTTTCTGAGGAAGACCTTGTGAGACATGCTATTTTAATTCTACCTTCTTTAACAATTACTCTTGCAATATTATTAGAAGTTTCTACCAGATCTAAAATATCAGGGCTTATTCTATATACTCCATTTAAAGCTGTGTAAATAGATTTTATAAGTCCTTCTTGAACGCCCAATTCCATTACACTATTTGGAGTAGCAGTTGTCGATATGTCAATAGCTAAGTTGCGTTCTAATGAAGAAAATTCCTCTTTTATGCTATTTATAAGTAGGTTGGTTTCAAAAAGAAACGCTTTACTAGAAATGAGGTCTATAGTAAAAATTGATTTACTTTCACGAGGAATTGCGTTGCGCAAACTACCGCCATTTATTTCTGAAATACGCAAACCAAAATTTGTAAAACGATCAAATAGTAGTCGATTCATAATTTTGTTGGCATTTCCTAAGCCTTTATCAATATCCATTCCAGAATGTCCTCCATTTAATCCTTTAACGGTCATCAAAAAAGCGATAGAATTATCAGGTACTTTTTCTTCAGAGTAATTTCTAGTAGCAGTGACATCGATTCCTCCAGCGCAGCCTATTCCAATTTCATTATCTTCTTCTGTGTCTAAATTTAAGAGGATTTCTCCTTCTAAAAGACCTGCTTCTAATCCCATTGCACCAGTCATGCCTGTTTCTTCGTCAATTGTAAAAAGAGCTTCTATCGCAGGGTGTTGAAGATCATTGGAAGATAAAACCGCCATGATTGCTGCAACTCCCATGCCATTGTCAGCACCCAAGGTTGTTCCGTCTGCAGTAACCCAATCTCCGTCAACCAACATGTTAATTCCTTCTTTGTTAAAGTCGAAAATAGTCTCAGAATTTTTTTGATGGACCATGTCGAGATGACTTTGTAAGACAACTGTTTTTCGATCTTCAAAAGTTTTTGTAGCCGGTTTTTTTATAATCACATTACCAATATTATCGATGACAGTATCAAGGTTTAAATTTTTACCAAAATCTACCATAAATTGAATAATGCGCTCTTCTTTTTTTGAAGGACGAGGAATTGCATTTAAATCAGCAAAGTGATTCCAAACAATTTTAGGTTCTAATTTTCTTACTGCTTCGCTCATGATCTTAGATTTTAGGAAAAAAATTAGTTTATATTTATAATGGTTTCTTCTGTTAGTTTTCGAACTTTAGCTAAATCTTTCATGTAGCAATCATTTGCTCTGAATCCAACTGGTAAGACTAACACTGATTTTAAATTTTGTTTTTTTAGACCTAGTATTTCATCATATTTTTCAGGAATAAAACCTTCCATTGGACAGGCATCTATTTTTTCGACAGCGCAAACTGTCATTAAATTTCCTAATGCAATATAAGCTTGATTTCGATTCCAAAGAGATAATTCTTCTTGTGTTTTATTTTGAATTTCAGTGGTTAAAACTTTTAAAAAAGGATTTAGAACTGAATCGGGTGTTTTTCTAATTTTTTTGACCAAATCAAAGTAGTTTTTTACTTCTTCAGTAGTGTATTTTTCGGGAATACAAATCACTAAAACATGAGAGGCTTCTTGTATTTGAGATTGATTCCAAGAATGTATTACTAACTCCTTTTGAATTTCTTTGTTTTTAATTACAATAAGTTTTAAAGGTTGTAAGCCATATGAAGTTGCTGTTAAGTTAAAGGCTTCTTTTAATGTATTTATTTGAATTGGTGAAAGTTGTTTTTCTGAATCAAATTTTTTAACGGCATAGCGCCATTTTAGATGGTCTATAATATTCATTCTTTTTTATTGAACTGCAAAAATAAGGCATTCTTATCGATGAGTAGTGTTAAGACTATTATAAATATTTATAATAGTATATGCAATTTTTGTATCTTAAATTAAAAAAAAAACTATGAATGAAGATTTTCTTCATTATGTTTGGAAGTTTCAGTTACTTTCATTTGATGATTTAAAAACAACTACAAAAGAAAG
>JAQWIO010000017.1 GCA_029248845.1 Polaribacter sp.
ATAATCTTTTATCCAATGCAATCTACCAATTGTCATTAATTGTAATTGATTTTTTTTTGAAGCATCATTCAATGATTTCTTTTTAAAAAAAAAAGTGTCTATGGCAGGAGTTATTTTTTGATAAGGAACATTATTTTTTAAACCATTAGTATAGGCCAGATTTAATATATGATTAGATATGACATGAAGTTTATCTATGCTTTCCCACAATAAATCATAACATTTTGGGTTTTTAAGTGGATATATTCCTATGTCAAACCCTCTCAAACTTACCGCCATTTTAGCACCTATTGCTTTGGCTATATTTTCTCTTCCAATAGCCTGAGTAGCAAAACCAAAATGTAACCAATCTATGTTTTTAGTAGTTAAAATGTGGGCGTTTAAATATATTTTTTTAAATATTTCAATAAAGTTAGCTCCATCTTTTTTTTCAATTTTTACAAATTTTATAAGCCTATTTAATTTAAAAACTAGTTTTAACACTACTTTTAGTATAGAAAAAAGTAATTTGAAAGGATTTTTTTTTGATGAATATGGGGCTTTACAAACAGTACATAAATCAAATGCTGTATTTTGATGTGCAACAAATAATATCACTTCAAATCCATTTTTCTGTAAGCCTTTAATTTTTGAAGAAAAAAACGTTTCTGAATACGCTGGAGTATTTGATAAAACTATACCTATTTTCATTTTTTAAACTATTTTTTGGTATAATTTTTCATGATTATCTATACATGTATCAAAATTAAATAGACGCTCAACTTCATTCCTCATAGAATTTTCTAGTGTCTTTTTTTCCAGTTCATTCATCCGTTTAATTTTCATTAATTTATAAACAATTGCTTCAACATTTTTTTTAGGAAACATACAATTTCTAAAGCTTTGTAAAACCTCTGTAACCCCTTCTACTTCTGATCCTAAAACAATACAACCTGAAGCCATTGCTTCTATTGGTGCTACTGGCATTCCTTCCCATGAAGTTTTTGTTGGAATAACAAATACATCTGCCACTGCATGATATGGCTTTACATCTAGAACTTTGTCTATAAAATGAATGTTATCACTTTCATTGTCATGTATTAGTTTTTGACCATATTCATTTTTATTATTACCTACTATTAATAATTTAATACTTGGTTTATCAATTAAATTTACTGCAGCTATTAAATATTCAATTCCTTTTATAGGAACTAAATTTGCAACAGTTACAATTACAAAGTCGGTTTTTGAAAATTTCAACTTATTTACTGATCTCGTTTTCTTTTGAACAGGAAATTTTTTTAAATCAACCCCTAAATAAATCAAATGTGTTTTTTCTTTTATTTTACTAAAAAAAAGAGGGATCATATCTGAGTTTAACACAATAATTGCAGTACTCAAATAAGACCTAAGTTTCCATGATTTTGGACTTCCCCAGCTCATTGCTTTTTTAGTATACACATATTTAACACCTGCTATTCTAGCCGCAAGCGGTTCAGAAAAATCTGAACTCCAGTTCCATGAATGAACAATATCAAATTTATTAATCTTAAAAAATTTTACGATTCTAAACAACCTAAACAGGTAGGTGAAAATTGGAGACCTTACTTCTGTGGTATCAAAAATATGAATAGGTACATTTAATTTTTCAACTTCTTTAAAAAAACTACCTTTTTTATTTTTACAACAAATATGGGCTTCAAATTTATTAGAATCTATATTATTTACCAAATCGTAAACTACCTTACCACTTCCAGCTGTATTAAAATTAGGAATGGTAAATAAGATTTTTATTTTAGACATTCTTATGTGTTTTTATAAAATTTGATAATGTTAGCAACATACTTAACGAGTGTGAATAATATACTTGATCTGTTTTATAAAATAAATTACAATAATCTTGTATTAGACTCACATCTATAACTTTAGTAAATTCTTCAGAAAATAGATGGAATACTAATTTTTCTTTGTTTTCTTTTCCTAAAAACTGAAGTTCCCAATTTCGTTGTACAAATTGTTTTCCTATCGTATCATTAAAAACTCTTTTTGATTTATTTATAAATCTATAAGGAATATTATAAGGAGCTTTTGCATATTTATAATTTAATAAATTAAAAGGTCTTGCATCCTGCCAGACCACCTTCGCCATTTCGGTATTATTCTTTTTTATATATTCAATTTGTATTTGTCTATTTGCCAATAACTCCTCAGGTATTTCACAAATAAACTTGCACATCCTATCATCATAATAAGGTAAATGTATGGGCGCTACAGATTCAAAAACAGATAGATTTATAGATGTCCATCTAGGAGCCCAGTACATAGATTTAAATGCCCTTAACTTGGCATTGGAGTTAGTAATATCTATTTTACTAAGCAGTGAAATAAGCCTAGTGTCTAAATAATTTTCAAAATCGTCTTCTAAACCCCAATGATTCCAAAGAGATTTTGCCAACTCCAATCCTCCTTTTTTAAGTACTTTTTTCTTAAGAATAGGCAACAACTCGTTATCTAATAAATGCTGTTCTAAATTATCTGAATCAAATAATACATCGCCCCAATGACCTAAAGAAAAACAATCTCCTAATTTAGAGACCTCATCTATAACAGCCATTTGTCTTGGGTGTGTAAACTCCGAATAACAATTATTAATAATTGCTAACTTATCTATTGTATGCCACAAATAGCCTTTAGGAATTATAAATTCACTAAAAGAAAACTCTCCAACTTTTGCTAGTTTTTTTGAGATTGAAGACTCTTTATACCCATTTTGAAAAGAATAACTATAAGAATTTACATTTGCGTTTAGCTTAAATAAAGCAACAACTTGTGTTCTACTATCTAATCCACCTGAAAGAGGAAGAATTATTTTTTTTGATTCAGTTTGTTCCTTAACAATAGATTCAAATAATGTTGTAAACTCAGTTACAACATCTTCTAAGGTAATATTTTTAGGTGTATAATGCCAATTAAACCATTTTTCAGACTTTACTAAATAACCATTTTCATCAATTGTATTTAGTGTTGCTGGACTTAGCACTTTAGTATCTAACCAATAAGTATCATCATCTAAAAAAAAACCTAACGCAGTGTAAACACATATGGCTTTAAAATCTAATTTATGAGGTTGACTTTTTACTTTTACAAAAGTCTGTTTGCTAGGTATAATAGCAGTTTTAATTATTTTCATAAACAGTTCTATATAGTTGTCTCATACCAGTAACCATTTGTTTTGATCCATGCTGTTGTTCGACTTTTTTTCGAGCATTAAAACAAATTAATTTTAAGTCTTCCATTTTCATCATCACAATATTCTCTATTTGAGTACCAATTGCTTTTGGGTTACTTACAGGCACTAAAAAACCTGTTTTATTATGAGTAATTAACTCACTCATACCACCACAGTCTGAGGATAGTACAGGAGTGCCAAGAGCCATTGCTTCAATACAAACATTTGCAATACCTTCTTCTATAGAAGGTAATAAAAACAAATCACTTTCCTGAATTAAATCAAAAACTTTATTTTGCGATAATTTTGTCATAAAAGTTACATGCAACTCCAATCCTAATTCTTTTCTCAAAAAAAGAAGTTCCTCATCAATACCAACTCCAACAATTATATAATGAAAATTTATATTTTTGTGTTTTAATAATTCTAGTGCTCTTAATGCGTCTGAGTATCCTTTCTTCCAATGGTTTCTTCCTACAGAACATATTTTTAAACAATTATTAGCAATAAGATTATTAGTGTTTTTAAAATCTAATTTTTTAAAATCAAGTCCAGAATACACCACATGATCAACTTTATTCGTTGATGTATATATATTATTCGAAACTTTTTTAATAGCACATGATACAGAGTGAAATCCGTTAATTTTAGGATACCATTTTCTTAAATACAGCATGTTTTCAGCATTTACAAAAGGACGAACATTTACATGGTAGCCACGCTGGCTTAATATAAACTTATACTCAGTATTTTGTATGTATTGTTCAAATAAAGAAATATTAGAAAGCCATTGTAAATGTATGATATCAGGGTTGATTTGCTTTAAAGAAATATCAAGATTCTGTTGTTGTAGTTTTTTCCGGTTTCTTTTAATTAAAGATATAAGTGTAGCATGTATAGTATTTATTCTTTTTGTTTGAATCGCATATTTTAAGGATACCAAAACTAATCGAAAATAATTTTGGTTAGAACCCAATGGTATGTATTGTACTTTAGGTATTTTATAAATTAATTGTTCATTAAACCCCATTATATAAATATCATACTCATTAACCAAACCTGTTACAAGTCTATTTATAAAAGTGGTTATAGAAAAAGAACCGTCAAAAATTACTATTTTAAGTTTATTTGACATTAATTAATATTTAAAGCTTAAACTTATTTAACTTACCTGCCATTATTAACAACACTATTAGATTCTTCATTATTATCTCCTTTATAAATAAATATTAAATTATGATAAAAATGAATAGAAACTATATTCTTGTCGTAATAATTTTCTTGAAACGCTGGGTTTATAATTTCCTTATGATTTAAACCATCAGTTAAACTTTTAAAGAAATTCATCATCGTATTCGGATTATTTAAATTCATACTATCACCTCCATATGATTTCCAATATGAAGTTTGAGTATCTTCAATTACATATATGCCACCTTTTTTTAATTTAGGGAATAATAATTTAAACGTTTGAATTACATGCTCATTTATATGACTTCCATCATCAATAATTAAATCTAAATCTCCTGTTTCTTTTAATACACTATTCAAAAAAAAGTCATCAACTTGGCTTCCTTTAAAAATTTTAATTTTTCTTTCTTGAATAGGTGATTTATCATAAATATCTATAGAAAAAATATTCCCAAAAGGAAAATACTTCTTCCACATTCTTAATGAATTTCCTCCAGAAAATGGATTTTTATAACCTCCTACACCAATTTCTAATAGATTTATTTTTTTGTATTTAAACTTTTTAAAATGTAACTGGTAATGTTGGGTATAAAAATGACCTCCTATTTTATCTGTTTTATATATTTTACCTAATTTATTTAAATTCTTACCATTTCCTAAAGCTTTAAAGTCATTAATAAAGTTTCTTATTAATCGTTTTGATTTTTTTGATAATTTATTTTTAATCATATCAAATTATTTATTTAAAAAAAAATTTATTCTTTTATTAAAACTAGCGTAATATCTTTTTTCCGTAGGACAAGCTATTACATACTTCAAAAAATAAATTATATAACTAAATCTTGATTTTGCATTCATTTCCATTACATTCTGAGTTCGCATAGCATACTTATAATCTTTTACAGTAATTATTGTTGGGTATTCGTATTTAAAAGACCTAATCAACTCTCTAGACGCTGAAAATTTCTTGGCTATATTAGACGTAACAGATGTTCTATCAGTTCTTCTATCTAACTTAACCAATGACTGATGAATGCCATGTATATCTGAAACCAATGAAAATCTTAAAACATAACACCAATCAACAGGGATACTTGGGTAATGTTTCGAAAAATATAACCCGTTTGATAAATGAGTGTCTTTACGAATCATCATACAACTATTAACAACCTTTATTTGATTGCGATAATTTGATAAAAATAATTCTTTCCCTTTTGGATATTGTCCTCCATTAACTAATAAACCAGGAAATTTCATCGTAATTTTATTTCCATCCCAAAAATCTGCAATACCAGAAACAATACCAACATTACTTTTCGTATCTAATATTTCAACCTGTAAAGACAAACGATCTTTGTAGTAATAATCATCTTGTTCAGCAACAGCCACATATTCTCCTTTGGTATATCCAAATAACCTATTCATTGTTGATCCAAGACCAAGGTTAACTTTGTTTTTTATGATACGTAAGTTCTTAATTTTTGTTTGATAACTTTCTAAAATATTTTCTGAATTATCATTAGTCCCGTCAATACAAGCTATCACTTCAAAATCTTGAAATGTTTGATTCACTATGCTATCTAGTGTTCTTGCTAATGTTTTTTCTCCATTATATATGGGAAGTATAACTGATACTTTTGGCTTTGTCATCTATATTTGATATTTATTATTTAGTGCTAAAAAGGCAATATTAAGTAATTGCAATGCACCTTAATTTACAAATATTTTTATAAAAACTTGATATTTTATAGATAAATCAAAAATGACTCAAATCTTGAAATTTACATACTGAATTAATTTGTAACTTACCCGCAAGTAAACTTAAAATTAAAAGTAATACTAACAACCCAGATATGATTATTTTCTTGTGGACATTATTCTTTTACTATGGTTGAAATAAAATTGAATCCATAAAAACAATATTAGAACCCGAATAAAACAATTCATCCTTTTGTTTACAATTTATAAAACAATAATGAAACTTTATAAACTTACTTTTTATAATAGGAATTACATTCAGAACTAACCAATAGTTTTTAATGTAATGATTTCTTCATGCTAAAATAAACTGAAATATTGAAATATATTCAATTCTATATCTACTAAAGTTTAATAAAATCTAATACTGAATATACTACCTAACTTATTTTTGAACCTAAGTAAATATTTCTTTAAATTCTTCTCTAGTAGCATGTAATAAAGAATAAAACGAATCAGTTCTAACAAATACAGATTTTAAAAAAATCCTATTATATTTATCTATAAAAAACATATATAAATCTAAAAAAATCTTTGATTAAATACTGTTTTTGTTTCCTAGGGAAAATCACTTTATCAAATTAAGACAATACAATTATCATGAAAATGTAGAACATTTGGTTGAATTTTATCAATTTCTATTTTAGATTAAAATCTTATATAGCTTTCTTTTTTGTCTAATAATAATTTCAACAAATGAAATCGGTTCAAAAGATTTATTTTTTTTAAAATATTATCGTTGAAGTAAATTTGACAATTGACTGATTAAAACCTAAGCGCCGAAGTAATAATTTCTTGTAACTTTAAGCTTAATTCAATTATATCGAATGACATAAATATAATGTTTTAGCACCAATTTAATTACCTGTAGATGTATAAAGGTGTTGGCTTTAAATGAAATATTGGAAATTATATTATTCATTTATTACTTGATTTTAATAAACTTGAAATATTAAAATTCAACATTTCTTTATTTATTTTCCATAAACAGAATATGCTATAATCATTAATTTAAAGTATTATGAATTTCATTTGATTTTTTTTGAATCTCCTTAGAAACAGAATGAAAACCATCTAATTTGCTAAAAACCTCATTTAAAAACATTTTATTGTCTTGATTAATAAAAGGACGAACATTGATATGAAATCCCCTTTGACTTAAAATAGTTTTTGTATACTTAGGAAGTTTTAAATTTTCTAGGTAAGACAGAACACTAACCCATTGAAAATGTAATATATCGGGTTGTATTGAATCTATAGCAATTTGAATGTCTTATTGCGTATAGCATTCTTTCTTCTGTAAAAAAAAAGCTGCAAAAACAATTTACATTGCATTACGATATTAAAACCTCGAAGCTGTATACTGCGTATTATAAATGTTATTATAGAAGTATTAGATCCCAACCCAATATAGTGAACGCCTGCTATTTTAGTTTTGGTGTTTTCATTGAAACCCAAAACTAAAACTTCGTGTTCATCTGCTAATCCCTCTATCAATCTATTGATAAAAGTGGTCGTTTTAAATGAGCCATCAAATATGATAATTTTCATGTTATGAAATTAATTTATGTGTATACGCCCATTTTTGCCAAGCATAAATATGCCAAACACCCCATTCGTTATCGTGTTTCTCATCTAAAAAGTCTTTAACGTATTTTTTTACAGATTTTACCTCTAAAACATTATCTCCAAAAAAACCTCTATCAAAAACATATTCAATTAATTCTTCCTTTAATTCATTTCTAAGCCAATTCTTCATGGGTACTGTAAAGCCTTTTTTCTTTTTATAAATGATAGATTTAGGAAGTAATAACACTAACGTATTTTTTAATATATTTTTTAATTCATAATTTTTATTTATAAATTTTGGTGCTGATGAAAAACCGTGCTTAATAATTTTTTTTGATAAAAAAGGAACTCTAACTTCAAGAGAATTGCCCATACTAGCCCTGTCCACTTTTATTAAAATTCTTTGCATATGAGTGTAAAAATCGTTTTTTTTCAATGCAGATAATAATTTTATGTCATCATGTGCTGATTTATCCAAAAAATCAAACTTAGATTTTAATTCTGGTGAAAATTGAGTATTGATGATAAATGAGTTTAAAGAATCTTCTTTTATATATAACTGTTTTCCTAAAGCCCAATCTGAAATCTTATCGTATGAAACAGGTGCATACGTTTTAAGAATATTTAATTTAAACAGTATTCTATTTAAAAGTTTACGGACTTTCATTGGTCTGTAAAAAAAAGACTTGTTGAGAACTATATGTAATAATTTAGGATACCCAAAAAATAATTCATCTGCACCGTCTCCGGATAACATAACGGTATTTCCCTTTGCTGCTTCCTTGGTAATTAAAAAAGTAGGGATACTTGAATAATCACCAAAGGGTTCAGGAAAAGCAATAAAATGCTTATCTATAGAATTTAATAGATCATTTTTAGTAATACTTTTTACTATATGATTGATGTTTAAATGATTTGCGTATTCTTTTGCTTTTTCAGACTCGTCTAAAGTTTTATCATCAACACCAATAGTGTAAGCTTTTATGTCAGTTTTGTGGTTTTTTGCTAGCGCTGTTATTAAAGGGCTATCTATACCACCACTCAGAAAAGTAGCAATAGGTACATCAGAAACTAATTGTTCTTTAACAGTATTTGAAAGATCTTTTTTAAAATGTTTTAAAAAAGATGTATCTCTTTCGTCAATTAGTATTTTATTTTCTGAATCAAAATTTTCAAACGAATCTTTTGTAATGATTCCATTAAAATTAATTGTAACTATCTCTCCTGGATTCACTTGATAAATATTTTTAAAAATAGTATTGGGAGCCAACATAAAACCAAGACCAAAATATTCTTTAACAACATCTTTTCTCAACTTTAAATTCTCTACAAACCAAGGATGTTTCTGTACTTGATCAAACTGAGAGGCTGCAAATACACCACTTTGAGAAATTCCGTAAAACAAAGGTTTAATTCCTGCAAAATCCCTTATTAAATAAGTCTTTTGAATTTCAATATCAACCAACATAATTGCAAACATTCCGTCCAAATGCTTAACTGCTTTTTCAACACCTATCTTTTCTATCAAACGAAGAATTACTTCAGAATCTGAGGAAGATTTACAATTTGTAAGTTCAAAATCAATCTTAAGTTTATTGAAATTATAAACTTCTCCATTGAATACCATATGATAACGACCACAGTTACTTTGCATCGGTTGATTTCCTAAATCAGATAAGTCTTGAATAGACAGTCTGTTAAATCCTAATTGAAAATTGCTTTTAAAAACAACAGCTGAATGATTCGGTCCTCTTTTAAAGGATAATTTAAGTAAATCAGTAAAAACCTCAGAATTAGATTTATTTTTTCCATTAAATAAATATTCTCCTATAAATCCGCACATTTTAACCTTTTTTCAATAAATTTTAATGTTTGAGATGAGATCTCATTCCAATCAAACTTAAGTTTTAAATTCTCAAAAGAATTTACAATTTCTTTTCTAATTTTTTCTGATTTAATAAATGCTTTAAGAGTAACTTCATCCGGATCATATAAAGGATAATCTATTGAAACCTAATTGAAAACTATCTACATACATAAAACCCATGTGATTAAGACCTCTTCTTGAGGATAATTTTAATAAACTCTTAAAAAGTTTTGAATCAGAATTATCTGAATCATTGAATGTATATTCACCTATGAATCCGCACAAAATTATGTATTTATTAAACTCCAATTATTCGGAGTGTATACTTTACCATGATGTTGTCTATTTAAAGGTAATTTATATCCTGTATAAGAGGAATTAATTAGCTCGAAATCCAATATTTTTTCAAAAACAACTTTTTTATTTGTCCAAGTTTTAAAATCTATATAATATTCACCTGTATTTAAAGAAAAACCATTTTTAATGTCGATTTCAATGTTTAAAATTCTTTTTTTAGGTGAAATCGTATATGCATTTAATCTTGAAGCAATAGTTGTTTGAACTTCACCATAAACATCATTAATGTTAATTTCAATCATTATATCACTTGGAATAACATCTAAAAACTCAATAGATACCTTCAACAAAACAGGTGAGAAAACCTCAATTATATTTATTTTATTTTGTTCATTATTATAAAAACACAAACTTTTAAGTTTAATTGAAGCTATAGTTTGTTTCTTTAAGGATTGTTTAGATAAATCGTTCTTATATGATTCTATCCCATCTTTAACGCTGCCTTTAAACTTAACACCACCGTTTTCCAAAACTATTAATTTAGAGCATAATGACTTAATTGCTCCCATATCATGACTCACAAACAATACAGTTCTACCATATGTATTAGAAATATCCTCTATCTTCCCAATCGCTTTCTTTTGAAACTCCGCATCCCCAACCGCTAAAACTTCGTCTACAATGAGAATATCCGGTTCCAAAAAAGCCGCTACTGCAAAAGCCAAACGCACTTTCATTCCACTTGAGTATCGTTTTACAGGAGTATCTATATACCGTTCACAACCAGAAAATTCTATGATTTCATCTAGCTTGCGTGAAATTTCTTTTTTAGTCATTCCCAGAATAGCACCGTTTAAAAAAATATTCTCTTTGCCAGTCATTTCTGGATGAAACCCAGTTCCTACTTCCAATAGAGAAGCAATGCG
>JAQWIO010000031.1 GCA_029248845.1 Polaribacter sp.
GGTAAATAAACCATACCCACCCCATAAATACATCTCTTTTTCATAAACAAAAGGCACTGCATAATACTGATTTTGGTGTCTAAATGAATTGTCTAACCTTTTAAATGATGTTCCTTCAAACTGTAAAACAGGACCACAACCAGCATCCACTAAATAGTTTTTTTGATCAATTTGAAACTGATACGATTTAAAGTGTTTCTTTTGTAAGTCTTCAGGAAATTGAGTTTTATAATGCCTTTTAAAATCAAAACCTTTGACCAACATACTGTCATTGTATACAAGAACAGGTAATCCGGTTTTTGCCTCTTCAAATAATAAAAAATCAACCTCAATTTTATAAGCCTCTTGCCCATTTGTGTTTAAATTGAAAAAATAAAATAAAAAGAGTAGAATTCTAGAATTCTTTTGCATGGGAGGATTTATAAATTTTGATAAATTCAAAAGCAAATATAATGAAAAGATGTTTTAAAAAAAATACCTGTCACTTTTATAAATTAAGAAGGACACTATACTATTTATAAATACAGAAAGTTTTTTTGAACGAATTGAAAAATAGTAAAACTCAAAAGGTATTTCAGTACAGATTACTAATTATAAAGTTCATTTTAGAGGCCTAAATGAAAAAAGAAAGCATCAAAACAAGCTTACAATAATACACGACATTATAGTGTCGTGTATTTTTTCATCAATTAAACGTCTAGTTTTGTAATTTTAATTAGTGTTTTAATTTATGCTTGTTAGGAATGAAAAAAAACGAGTGGCCAAATCGGATCATTAAAATACGTTTCAGAAAAAATAGTGGCAATTAATTGATTTTAATTCTTAAGAAAAGGCTTATTTATACATGAAAAATAATTTTTAAATAATCCTACGATGTATTGTCAAAAAATATGAAAAAAAGTCCTTGGGTTTTCCTAAAATTTTATAACTATAAAACAACTCTTTGATTCTTTTTACTAAAATTAAAAATCGTCAAAGAATTATTTTTTGAACTCATTAAAAAAATTTATGAACATTCTAATTATTAAAAAAATCCATTCCATGATTTTATCAAAATCAACAGGAAAACCAAAAGAATTGGCATTAAAATTAAATGTATCAGAGAGAACAATTTACAATTATATTCATTTTATGAGAAGTGGATTGAAAGCTCCTATAAAATATAATAGGTTGAAAGACAGTTACCAATATGACAAAAATTGTAATATTAATTTTATTCATAAGGAAAAAAGCAAGTAATTAAAAAAAATGAGTGTCGATTTGAATAAAAAAGCCTTAGCCTAAGGTGTTTGATAGATTTCGTTCAAACTCAAAGAATTTAACCAATTGAAAGGGCTCATTAAACAATAAAGAAATCAATTACAGCAATCAATTTTTTACATAGTACTGTTTTATCAAGTAAAGATGGGAGTAGAGTTAGGGTAGAGATTGAGTGTTTTTTTGTGAAAATAGCACATTAATAGTTCGTAAGTTTCTTGGTAGTTTTGATGACGATTAAACTCTTAGTAATGATTCAAATGAAATTAAAAAATCAGAGTTTGATTTTGAACATACATATTGGAAAATTGGGGAAAAAGTAATAAGTGATTTTACTTTAAACACTCCAGATAAATTTTTTTGAATCTTTAGATAAACTTTATCCAAATACAGTTAATTCTCTGCTTATAGTTAACTCGGACAAAGAATATAAAATTAAAATATTTGATTTGACTGGAAATAAAGTTATTGAAACAATTGGAAATACTATTGACATATCAGTTTTATCAAATGCTTTATATATTGATATAACAATGATAAGGCAAGCAATGAATTAAGCTTATACAAGATTATTAAAATTTAATTAAACTCCTTCTAAAATATAATCCTTACAGAAATGTAGGAGTTTTTTTATTAGACTAATTTTTAAATTTACTAGCTTGAATAATTGTATCGTTATCAGGAACTTTATTTAGAAGATTAGGGCGTAAAATCGAACTATTTTATTTGAATTAATGAGCATCGTAGAACAAATATTTAAAAGTCTTTTTTCTGCAGGGATTCTATTTAAAAATTGTCAATTTTTTTTCTTTCATATTCCAAATAACATTACTAAACTTGAGTAAGAATCCTGTACCCAATAGTGAGGTTGGTGTGTCAAGAACTGTTGCCACAACATTTTTAACAACGTAGCTTCCAATTTTAACTTCCTCCAAAACCACTAAATCTCCATAAGCTTCTCCTCCGATTCCAAATGATTTCACAGTTTTATTCAAATCCTTGTAATTTACCCCATTGGCGATAAGTTTTTCAAACATGATATTTCCAATTGTAAAACCCATTGCACCACTATCTAAAAGCCACTCGCCTTTGACCCCATTAATTTCTAATTCAACATCATAAGCAAGTTGTGCATCAAAAATTGTCCCTCTCTGTAATAAACTGATTTCTGTATACTCACTAGCTCCAACAATGTCTTCAACATTGAAACTGTTGATATCATTACGATTTACAACTATCGGGATTCCTTTTACAAAATTACTTATGATTTCCACTCCTGAATTTTTATACAATAAAGTCTCTTTACCCTCATAAAGTTTATCTGAAAAAAACTCGCCATCGTTTATTTTTATTTGATTTTTTGATTCTATCCTCTCCACCCCTTTCCCTTGAAAATAGTTTCCATTAAACGCTCCCTCGTAGGTCCAAATAACATCCTTAATTGCTGATAAAAACTTCCCCTCAACTAATTTACCGTTTTCATATACACCTTCATATTCTTGACCATCAGAAAATACTGTCTTACCGATACCATCCAAACGATTATTTTTCCAGACACCCTCTTTGTATAATAAGTTATAATTAATAAACTCTAATCGACCATATCCATCTCTTTGTCCCCTATCATTTAGTGTACCACAATATTTAGTTTTTACTTCTGCCCCATTGGTATAAGAGATTGTTTTCAGTATAGGATTTTCGCACTGCCCGGACATACTTGATGAAAAAACAAGTAATAAAAAAAATAAAATATTTTTCATTTTATCAAATTAATGTTAACATACAAAAATATAAAAAAACCATCACTTCAAACAATAAACTATTGTGAAACAAAACTCTTGAAATCATTTAAAGGAGTTTTAAGACCTAAAACATTAATTTATCACGAGAAATCAACAATCTCGAGGAATAGGGATCCATTGTACTCACTAAAATCCTTTAATGATCTGAAAGTAAGGACTAAATAGAAACTTCTAACATCTAAATTTTAGAAAGAGTTTAAATAAATTATCATTGTTATGATACAATAACAATTTTAGAGAACCAACGAACTCTTCTCTATATTTAAAATACAACTCATGCTTAAAATAAATAAAACAACACTATTTCATAGTAATTAAGAAATGTCGAGTATATTGTCACAAAGATCTTCGTTTCTTAAGGATCTAAAATTAGATACGGAAGTCATTGCAAAAAAAAAGAAAATAATTTTTAAATCTAATTGAAAAAATATTAAAACTGAAATGTGTGTTCAGTATAAATTACTAATTTTGAAATTTAATTCTAGAAATTTTTATGGACACATTAATAATTAAAAAATTCCTTTCTGAAATTTTAACAAAATAAATAGGAAAACCAAAAGAATTGGCATTAAAATTAAATGTATCAGAAAGAACAATTTACAATTATATTCATTTTATGAGAAGAGAACTAAAAGCTCCTATAAATAACAGTAGAATAAAAAACACTTGACCAATATGACACAAGTTGTAACATTAAATAGTATACGACATTTCAGTGTCGTGTATTATTTTAATATACTGAACTTATTTTTTTGTAGTTTAGGTTTTTTGTTTATATTTATTTTTTTGGCAAATTTTAAAAAAAAATATGAGTTTTTAAATCGAACTGTAAAAATAATTTTTGAAAAATAGTCAAATTTACAGGTAATAAAATTGCTAGAATTAGTAAAAAAATGAAAATGAAAACTTCATAGGAACCTATAAAAAAGACTATGAAGGAAATTTGATATTTCATAAATTCCCCCAATTAAAATATGAATTTTAGTAAGAATAATTATTTATCAAAAAAAAACGCAGTCCTATTTTTTTCGACGATATTATTAAGTGCTTTACTTCTCAGTTCTCAAACTAATGTAAACTATTTAACAACTATATTCTTTGCAGATATTTCAGCAACAATTTCTTCGGATACTACTGAAGTCTGTAAAGATGATGGAACTGCAAACATTACCTTTGAAGGATCAGGAGGTCAAGCTCCTTATACATTTATCTATGAATTAAACGGCGATAAAGATTCTTTAAAATCCGATACCAATACAAACTCTAAAACAATTACCCTCCCTAGTTCTTCAGTAGGTAGTTTTAAGTACGAGCTTATTGAGGTTAAGGATAACGCTGACAATAGTAAAGTTATTAGTGGCCAAATAGAAACCATAAATATAAATGCACCACCCACAGTAGATTTTTCTTTTAATAATAACGATGCTTGTTCCGGAGAAACCATTCAATTTACAAACAATAGTTCAGGAATTGGAAATTTAGAATATAGCTGGGATTTTGGTGATGGAACAAATATTAAAAATGCAGAAAATCCAAACCATATTTTTGATACCTTAGGTTGCGGAACAGAAAATTTTAATATTAAATTAACGGTTACAGATGAAAATGGATGTTCTTCTTCTAAAACAAAAGAAATAACTGTAAAACAAAAACCAGATATTGCATTTTATGATGCGGACTTCAATAGCTTTGATAATTGTAATAATGTTTCTTTATCCTCTGAATTTAAAATTAAAGTAGATAATAGTAGTTCCAGTTTGAGTTGTATTGATTCTTACTTTATAGACTGGGATGATGGTACAACAACAACATCAGCTACATTCCCAATAGATCATACCTATCAAAATATTGGGGTCTATCAAATGAAAATTACAGCAACTGGAAGTAATGGTTGTGCTAATGAAGTTTCCTATGAAATTAAAAATGTGGGAAGCCCTGCAGGAAGTATAGCAAGTCCTGGGAATACCAGCAATTTATGTAATGATAATTCAACATTAATATTTCCGATTACTAACTTTGAAAATAATTCTGATGATACAACTTACATCATAGATTTTGGTGACGGATCACCAAACACTGAACCCTACACACAAGCACAAATTGAAGATAATAATAAGATAGAGCATAAATATTTAAAAGGAAGTTGTTCTGAACCAGGTGGTGAATTTATTGCTACTTTGAGTATACAGAACGCATGTAAAACAGTTACATCAAGTATAAATAGTATAATTATTCTTCTGCCCTCAGAAGCTAAATTCGAGTCCGTAGAAAAAAGCTGTGTGAATAAAAATATAATATTTTCAAATAAATCGTTTATTGGTGATAACCCTAACTGTTCAAAAGGAGCAACTTTTAAATGGGACTTTGGTGACGGAACAATTATAAGTAATAATAATACAACTGAAATAACAAATCAAAATCATAGTTACACAGAACCAGGCACATATACTGTTAAGTTATCAGTTACTAGTAGATGTGGAACAGACGAATTTGAAAAAGAGATATGTATAGAGCCAATAATCACGCCTACTTTTACATTAAATAATGATGAGGGATGTATTCCTTTTGGTGTCGAAGCTACAAATACTACAGATGAATCTGACCTTTGCAGTGAATCCACTTATGAATGGACTGTTGCTTATGCTGCTGATAATTGTGGAAATTCACTAGATTGGGAATTTGAAAACGGAACAGACAAAAATTCAGAAAACCCAAAATTTTTATTTAAGAACCCAGGAAAATACACACTAACACAAAAAATAACTACTGATTGTGGAACAGAAATTACATCAAAAACGATTGATGTAAAAAAACCTCCTACTGTTAGTATCAATCCAATAAATAATTTTTGCCAACCTGGCTCAATCAATCCAACTGCAATAATTGAAAACTGTACAGATAATGCAGCAGGTATTTCCTATAACTGGAAGTTTCCAGGAGGCACACCTTCGTCTTCTACATTAGAAAATCCAGAAAACATATCATATAATACCCCTGGGATTTACACCATTACTCTAGAAGTCACCAATGAATGTGGTACATCAAACACAGCAATTCAAAAATTTGAAGTCTTAGAAAAACCAGTTCTAACAAATTTAATAACCACCCAAGAAATTTGCTCAAATCAAAGCACTATTGCAGTCCCTTTAACTTCAAGTAACTCCAATACTACATATTTGTGGACAGCAACTACTGTTCCTAATAACACGAATATTACAGGATTTATTACTAGTGGTTCAACCCCAGAAATTCCGAGTCAAACTATAAGTAATACAGGAAATGTACCTGGAAATGTTGTTTATACAGTTACACCCTCTTTAAATGGCTGTGATGGTGATCCTGTTGAAGTTTTAACAGTAATTATTAATCCAACACCAATCATTGTTACCCAACCTGTTGGATCAGATATCTGTCTAGATGGAGCTGCAACTACCCTTGAAGTAGTAACTCAAAATGGGGTGGGAACACCTACCTACCAATGGTATTTGAATATGAATAATTCAACCTCTGGAGGAACACTTATTACTGGTGCTACAAACAGGACCTATGACCCTCCTTCGAATACCGTAGGAGAAATATTCTACTACGTAGATATCTCCTTCCAAGGAGGTTGTGCTAATATACAATCTGATGTAGTTTCAGTGAATATAAATCAGATTCCAATAATTAATGATGCAAAAATTACAATATATAGTGAAGAAACTTTTTTATTCGATCCAAGTTCAGTCACAAGTAATATTATACCTACTGGAACAACCTATACATGGACTGCACCAACAAGTAGTACTCCAGGAGCCATTCTTGGTTCTTCTGCTGAGAGTTCACCTCAAACAAATATCAGTCAGACATTAGAAAATAATAAAACTATACCCGTAATAGAAACTTATATTATT
>JAQWIO010000040.1 GCA_029248845.1 Polaribacter sp.
TATAAAGATGTAAATGGAGATGGAGTTGTAGATTTTACTGATAGAACTAATATAGGAAATCCTCAAGCAGATTTTTATATGGGATTCAATATTTCAGCAACCTATAAAAACTGGGACTTTACAAGTTACTTATATGCAGAAATTGGAAAAGATATGGTTCGTAATTTTGAACGTTTTTTACCAAACGTAAACAAGCCAGCCTACTATTTAGACAGATGGACAGGCGCAGGAACAAGTAATTCTGTACCTAGGCTAACAAACGATGCAACTAATAATAAGTTATTTTCAGACTTCTTCTTAGAAGACGCTTCTTTTTTACGTTTACAAAACGTTCAAATTGGATACAACCTTTCTGCCAATACTTTAGAAAAGGTTGGGTTGTCTAAAGTAAGAATTTATACTTCAATCAATAACCTATTCACATTAACGAAGTATACAGGTTTTGATCCTACTGTAAATGGCGGTGCAATTGGCGCTGGTATTGATTCTGGGACGTATCCGTCTGCAAGACAGTTTTTATTAGGTTTAAATGTTACATTTTAAAAAATAAAAGATGAGAAATTACAATAAAATAATAAAATTAGCATTCATCTTTATGACAAGCTTATTCATTTTAAGCGCTTGTTCTGATGACTACTTAAACAATTCTAAAATTTATGCTGAAGATTCTGAGTCTTATTTCAATTCGGAAGCAGATTACTACAACGCACTTGTGGGTGCATACGACCCACTTCAATCTACATTTGTAAATGTTTTAATGGGAGAAATAGCTTCTAATAATACTCTTTGTGGTGGAGAAAGTGCAACAGATGTTCCTGGTTATCAACAAGTAGATGACATGACACATACACCTGTTAATGCTCAGCTTCAAAATCTTTGGAGTTGGATGTTCGGTGGTGTGAATAGAGCTGCTTACATCATTGAATTTCAAGACAAAACTGACTTTGTTGGGAAGGAAGTTCTTATCGCAGAAGCTCGTTTTTTAAGAGCCTACTACAATTTTGAGTTGGTAAAATGGTTTGGAGATATTCCTATCAAACCAGAAGGACGTTTTGTTTTGGGTGATGAGAAATCAATACCAAGATCACCAAAATCAGATGTATATGCATTGATAGAGCAAGATCTAGAATATGCAGTTGCTAATTTATCATACACAGCTCCACAAACAGGAAGAGCAACTAAGGGTGCTGCTGAAGCATTATTAGGTAAAGTATACTTATTCCAAGATAAATTTTCAGAAGCCTCAATAATTTTAGAAAGTGTAATCAATAATGGTGGATATGTTTTAGAGTCTGATTACAATACTATTTTCGAATTTGCTGGTGAGAATGGTACAGGATCTGTATTTGAAGTTCAGTACACAGATATTGAAGGAGCCGGTTTTGGATGTCTTCAATGTAGTGAAGGGAATGTTGCTGTTGGTTTTCAAGGTGTAAGAGGATATGAGGGAGATTTGTTTACCTCTGGTTTTAGTTTTAATGTTCCTACGCAAGAAATGGTAGATCAGTTTGAAGTTGGTGATACTCGTAAAGAGGTAGCTATTTTAGACATAGATGCCTGGGCTGCTTCAACAGGAGCTGCTTTTACCATAGGATATGAACATACAGGTTTTTTCAACAGAAAATACATTCCAAGAAAAAGAAGTGAAGATGCCGCAGGAGATTTAAATTTAACAAATCCTAATAATTATCGAGCAATCCGATATGCAGACGTTTTGTTAATGGCAGCAGAGGCTTTTAACAGAAAGGCAACTCCGGATGATGAAAAAGCAAAAATATATCTAAATAAAGTTAGAGAAAGAGCTTTTGGTAATTCAAATAATAACATTACAACAACAGGTACAAATTTAACCGCTGCTATATACAAAGAGAGAAGAGTTGAATTAGTTGGAGAAGGGCATCACTTTTTTGACTTAGTAAGAACAGGAAGAGGTACTCAAATTGCAGGTTTTACGTCTGATAAACATGAAGTATTTCCAATTCCTCTAGAAGAGGTACAATTTTCACAAGGAAATTGGTCACAAAATCAAGGATATTAATATTTAAATAGTATGAAAAAATTTAAAACAATATACAAAGCACTACTAATATTATTTATTATTAGCGCCTGTACTGAAGAAAGAAATCTAGATTTTCTAGATACTGTTCAGCCTCCAACTAATGTTGAGGCAATGTATAATATAACTCAGGATAATTCTGGTTTGGTAACGATTACACCAATTGCAGAAGGTGCCACATTATTTGATATTTATTTTGGAGATACAACTACAGAACCAGAAAATGTGGAGGCTGGTAGTTATGTTCAACATACTTATGCTGAAGGATCCTACCAAGTAAAAGTAGTTGCATACAATATCAAAGGAGATACTACTGAGATTACTCAAGATTTGATGGTGTCTTTTAAAGCTCCTGAAAATTTAGCGGTTACCATTGAAAATGATGCGGCTATTTCAAAACAATTAAATGTGTCTGCAACAGCAGATTTTGCAACAACTTTTGAATTTTATTCTGGAGAAACTGGAGTAGATCAACCTGTGGCAACTGCAAATATTGGCGAAGCTCTTTCGTATCAGTATGCAACAGCAGGGACTTACTCTGTAAAAGTAGTAGCAAAAGGTGGAGCTATTGAAACTACAGAATACACTGCAGAATTTGAAGTCACGGAAATATTGGCACCAATAGCTTCAGCTATAGTGCCACCAGCTAAAAATGAAGAAGATGTTATTTCTATATTTAGTGATGCTTATACCGATATTGCAGGAACTGATTTTAATCCAAATTGGAGTCAGAATACAATTTACAATGCTTTCGATTTAAATGGAGATGCTATATTACAGTATAGTAATTTAAATTATCAAGGAATTGATTTAGGTTCAGAGATTGACGCTTCTGCTATGGAAATATTGCACCTAGATATATGGACACCAGATGCAACAAGTATCGATATTTATCCATTACCAAATGGAGTACAACCTGCAGACGAAAGATTTGTAGCAAAAGATTTAAAACCAAATAGCTGGACAACAATTAATATCCCAATGTCAGATTTTACTGATCAAGGATTACCAATTGATAAGTTGAAACAATTTAAATTTGTAGGTTCAGGTACAGTATTTATAGACAATATTTATTTCTATAAAGCACCATCACCAACAGGAACTCCTATTGTATTTGATGATTTTGAAGGAAATGGAAATATTTCTACTTGGGCAGGAGATGATTGTGGAATGAATATTGCTTTTGCAAATCCCTTTAAAGATGCTTTAAATGATTCTGATACTGTTTTAGAATATAATGATACCGGAGGTACATATGCAAATGTACGTTTTGATAAAGATTCTGATTTTGATTTATCTGATGGTAATAGCGTATTTACGATAAAAATTTATGTTCCTTCATCAAGCGTCGCTGGTAGTCAACCCAATCAACTTTCATTAAAGTTACAAGATTCAGATCCGAACCCTTGGGAAAGACAATCAGAGATTATAAAACCAATTGCTTTAGATACTTGGCAAGAAGTCTCTTTCGACTTTGCCAATGATCCTGTTTTAGGACAAACAAATCCTCTTAGCATTACAAACTTTAGAAGGGTGGTGTTACAAGTAAATTCAGAAAATAACAATGATAATGTCATTGCTTATTTAGATGATTTATCTTATGGTAATGAGATAGCTGCTGATACAGCTCCTTTTGTAAAAGATAGTTTTGAAGGAGACGGAACAATTTCTACTTGGGCAGGAGATGATTGTGGAATGAATATAGCTTTTGCAAATCCTTTTAAAGACGCTTTAAATGATTCTGATACGGTTTTAGAATATAATGATACCGGGGGGACATATGCAAATGTTCGTTTTGATATTTCACCAAATTATGATTTAACAGCTAAATCTAAATTTTCAATAAAGATTTATGTGCCGTCCTCAAGTATCACGGGCAGTCAGCCAAATCAACTTTCTTTTAAATTACAAGATGCAGATCCGAACCCTTGGGAAAGACAATCAGAGATTATTAAACCAATCGCTCTAGATACTTGGCAAGAAGTTACGTTTGATTTTGCAAATGATACTGTATTGGGGCAAACAAATCCTTTAAGTATTACAAATTTTAACAGAATCGTTATTCAGGTTAATTCAGAAAACAATAGCGATAAAGTAATTGCTTATTTAGATGATTTAAATTATTACAAATAAAAAATAATATAAAATGAAAAAAATAAAAAATGTTTATATCCTATTATTTTCTTCACTAATCGCCTTTTTTGGGTGTCAAGAAAATAATTATGAATTTGGAGAAGTAGTAGCTCCTTCGAACATAGTTATCACTGCAGAAATTTTAGGGGCAGATGATAACAATCCCCACGGAGATGGAAGTGGTACCGTAAATTTTACAACAAATGCAGACTCTGCTTCTTCTTATGTATATTACTTTGATGGAATAGCACAAGCTTCACCTTCGGGAATTTTATCAAAAAGATTTTCTAAAGTAGGTGTTAACACGTATACCATAGTTGTAAAAGCAAATGGTACTGCTGGTCTTACCTCTTCAAAATCTATTGAAATTGAGGTTTATAGTTCTTTTTCTGATGTTGAAGCTGAAAACTTTTTAAGTGGAGCTAATATTGGTGATAGTAAAAAGTGGTATTGGCAAGCTGACGTTGATGTTCATGTTGGTTTAGGTCCTGTTACAGATGATAATGGAAATGGAGAATTTGCATACGAAGCTTGGTGGAACGGTATTAAAGCATGGGATGCAGAAAAAAGTTGTATGTATGATAATGAGTTCGTATTTACCAGGACTGCTAATGGTCTTACATTTGAACAAACTGTAGGTCCTGCTTTTGTTCCTGGGGCATATGCTGGTGATTTAGGTGTTAGTGGAGATCAATGTCATGACGAAACAGTTGCCACTAGTATGTTTGGAGTGAAAACAGTTTCTTTTGGACCTTCTACATCGAAAGCAGCAACAGAGGGATCTTACAATAATATCCCTTATAGAGGAACAACTTTTGAAATTTCTGATGGTGGTTTTATGGGTTGGTTAGTTGGCTCTGGAACCTATGATATTATTTCAATTTCTAATGATGAATTGTTGGTTAGAATTATTCAAAAAGGTGATGGTTTTGCTTGGTATCATAAATTTACTTCTACCAAACCTGTAGAAGGAGCAGGTGGAGCTAGTTATACCTACAATAACTTAGTTTGGGAAGATGATTTTAATACAGATGGCGCGGCAGATCCTACAAAATGGACCTATGACCTAGGTGCAGGTGGTTGGGGTAACCAAGAATTACAAACGTATACCAGCGATTCTGAAAATGCTAAAGTTGAAGGAGGTTCTTTAATTATTACTGCGAAAGCTGATGGAAATGGAGGCTATACTTCTGCAAGATTAAAATCTCAAGGATTATATAAGTTTAAATATGGTAGAGTAGAAGTAAAAGCGAAATTACCAGCAGCAGCAGGTACTTGGCCTGCAATATGGATGTTAGGTTCAAATTTCCCTGTAGTTGGATGGCCTCATTGTGGAGAAATAGACATTATGGAGCAAAGAGGAGATGATAAGGATACTAGTCTAGGTACTTGTCACTGGTTTAATACTCCAGGAAATAATAACGCTAAATATGGTGAAACCACTCCAGTTTCAAATGCGTCAACTGAATTTCATTTATATACGGTAGAGTGGACAGAAGAATCTATAAAAATATTTTTAGACGATGTCCCTTTTTATGAGTTAACAAATAAGAACACGTTGCCATTTAACGAAGATTTCTTTTTAATTTTTAACTTAGCAATGGGTGGAACCGATGGTGGTACAGTAGACCCAGCATTTACAGAAGATACGATGGAAATAGATTATGTAAAAGTGTTTCAATAATCATCTAAAAAGTTACTATTTTAAAAGGTCGAGTTTACTACTCGACCTTTTTTTTTATAATTATATTTATTGTAAAATGTTTTTTTTGATAATAGGGTAACCCCTAAATAATATTCAAAGTATAGTATATATCGTATTCTTTTTTTTGTTTAATTAACCAATACATCTATCTATACTCAACTTTATTTTACAGATTTTTAAGAGTTATAATATCTATCAGGTTTTGTTGTTGTGTTAATTATTATAGTATAAATATTTTGTTACGGTCATTCTATTTTTTAATTACCTATACAATTCCTTAACATTTTTTTAATTCTCATGTTTTTTTTTAATCAATACGCCTATAATCAA
>JAQWIO010000043.1 GCA_029248845.1 Polaribacter sp.
AAATCATAAATGTTAATATATAGATATAGTTTCTCATTCTTGACAAAGTTGATTTTTATTAGTATTTACATGTAATAAACGTAAGCTAAAGATAACAACAAAGCAGCAAGCTTTTAGTTGGTACTTTGCTGTTATTTTTTATATGCGTGGTTGTGGTTTGTATTTTTTATTTAATCAACTTCAGTTTCTGTTATAGACAAAATCCATTCAACTTCATACAAAGTACCTTCATTTTTACATTTAGGGTTTTTAACAAATACATGTATTTTAAAATATTTTTCAAAGTAAATTTGAATGAAATTATTCTTTATATTATCATTTTTCAACTTTTGTTTTGTCAATGATTTTAATTTACCAATAGTTATGACATTGTTATTGATATTTTGAAAAGACACATTTTTTTTATTGTGCTTTCCTTCTATATATCTGAAATCTTCATTTGAAATATTATATAAATTAGTTTTTTTATTGGTGTTTTCACATTTCTCACATACTATAATTATAGTTTCTTTATTATTTTTTTGCGAAAAGGAGCAAGTAATATATAATAATAATAATAGGATTGTAAATAACTTTATTTTCATCTTTATTGACAGTTTGTATTACTACTGTTAAATGTAGCAACTATTTGAAGAATATTTGTTTGTTCATTTGGACTTAAATTATTCCAAGCGATGGTGTTCTGAAGACCTACCCAAGATAGTGCTTCATAAATCTCATCTGATTTAGTGTTATCGTATTCTTTTAAAGCTTCAATTATTATACCACGATAATGTGTTGCCATTACTTGGTGTTGAGGACTAGTTAAATTTATTCCATTAGGAACATTATTTTTCCATCTAGTATAATAATCATACAAACCTGGATAATCATTTCTTAATTGGATTAATTGATTTTGGTCTAATTGAATACTTGGATGTTGCGCTACAGATAATAATTTTCTAAAAATTTCGGCATGAATCATTTCGTGAATAAAAGTTCTTGCAATACATAATTTTGGCCTATCTAAATTGTTTTCATTAAAAGTAATTGTAATTAAATAATTTTGAGGTGCACTTGTTTGAGCATTAGTACTATTGGGTAGAGTAGTACTTGAAGTTAATTTTAAGTTGGCAACAGACATATCTTCGTCAAAATTATTTAAATAATTTGCAAAAGTTGGAGCCTTTCCCATTTCAGTATATACTGAATAAAGACAATCGTTGTCTTTTAAATCACTATCCAAAATTATTTCATTTTCATAATCTACTCCCCCACCATTACATATAGCCTCAATCGCTTCTTTCGCAAAATTCATAACCTCAACCGCAACCACCCCATGAACCCTGTTATTCTGTAAAAAATCAGATAAATTCCTTACTTCATTGCTATTGCTACTCGAATATAACCAATTCTTTTGACTATTATCGGTAATATTTAATTCCGCGATTAAACTTTCTATAACCAGACTTCTAGTTGAAACATCATTCAGCAACCTGTCTAACACTGCTTTTTTATCTGCTTCCCAAGCCATAAAATCGATAGGCCCTCCACAAAAGTTATTTTGATATTGATACCTGTAAACCTGAGGATATCTCGGGTCAAAAATAGAAAGACCTTTATTTCTATTATTCTTTGCATATTCCTCAATAACGGGTTGGGTTGCCATATTAGATTTTCTTTTTCATAATTTTCATATTACAGTTAAACGTTTTGGTTTTCAGTCTAGCAATAAGTAACAGCAAAGCACCAAGCTTGTAGTTGGTACTTTGCTGTTATTTTTTTATAGACTAGGTGGGTAGTTTATAAATTTCCATATTTTCTAGCTTGATAAAACCAGTATATAATAGAAATTACTATGATTATTAAAAAACATAAAATTCTTTTTAACAGTTTATTATTTTTTTTATTATTATTTAAATCTATAAAGTAAGAGATATAAAAATAATATTATCACTACAGGAATATTAATAATAATCCAAAACCATCCCAAATAATTTGGACCATATATAGCCGACTTTAATTCAGGAGGAAGAAGTAATAAAAAGAAAGCAAAGAAAAGACTTATGTAAAAAAAAGTATTTAATTTTTGATATTTAAATTTCATAATTTAAAATAGTTTCAGTACTCTTCTATGCTTATTGAATCGTCTTTTAAGAAGATATTGTAGCTATAACTTGGAACAATTCCATTTGAATAATAACCAAAATTTTTTCTTAAGTTATTGGGAAACACCTTAATAAAAAAAGAACCATCAGATTTAGATTTTTGTTTTACAAATTTTAAATAAACTTTTCTTGTTTTGTTTTTGTAAAGATTCTTTATTTTAATTTCATCATATCCATTAGATATAATTATGCTGTCAATCTTTTTTTGACTTTTGTTTTCTAATTTAAAAAGCATTCCTTTGTTATCACATGAAAAGAAAAAAGATAAAAATAAAGTTAGTATAATTAGTTTTTTTTTTTGTTTCATATTATTGATTTGTTGGTTTTAATAGAGTATTTACAGTTATTCCATGAGTATATCCGAAATTTGGATCGTTATAATTTATAGGTTTTAAATACCTTAGATCACCATTCAGTAATTTTTGATAGATTAAATCTGCCAATTGAGTTAAAGATAAATTAGAGTTTAATAATAAGGATTGGTGACCTACATTATTGTTAAATAAGTCCATTCTTTTTTCTTTAATAAATCTTATTGGAGTTTCGCTTTCATGAGCATCTGAAAATAGTTTCGCAATATCAACGCCTACTACTTTTGCGTTTATCGCATTATAGTATGCATGTCTAAAAGCATCTGATTTATCATTTAACCCATTTCTATTAAATTTTTGTCTAGTTGCATCTTCTGCTACTTTTCTATTTTTATATATATGATATGCTTCGCTCCAGTTTTGCTTAATCAAATTTTTTTCAGCTTGCGATAAAGTCTTCCAAACGTTATAAGGATTTTGAGTAAAAAGAGTTGAATTGAATAGATTCGTATAATTATTACTTTCTTTGGCTTTAATAACCTCTTTCGCAAAATTCATAACCTCAACCGCAACCACCCCATGAACCCTGTTATTCTGTAAAAAATCAGATAAATTGCTTACTTCAGTGCTATTGCTACTCGAATATAACCAATTTTTTTGACTGTTATTGGTAATATTTAATTCCGCGATTAAATTTTCTGCAGCAAAACGAGCTGTATGAACCTCGTTTACTAATTTATTAATAGCATTTTGTCTTGCCACTTTCCATTTATTAGCTTGATAAATAGCTTCTTGACGTCCTTCTCTAGCTCGCCAAAGGGCATAAACTGCACGATAATCATAATAAGAGTTAAAAACAGAACGACCTACACTTCTATTATTCTTTGCATAGTTTTCAATTACTGCAGATGTCGCTTTATCTAATTTTTTAAATTTATAAAATGAAGAAGGGATTAAACAAACACCACAACTTGACAACCTTTTATATTCTTCAAAATTTAACAATAGTTGCATTAAGTTAAGTCGCTCCCATTGATTAAAACGATTGTAATAATTATTTTTTAAGGCGATTATTTGCTTATTAAAATCAGCACCAAGATTATTGAGTTTTTGATAAATTGAAGTATTGTAATGAGTGTTATTAATATTACTCCCCAAAGGAATTA
>JAQWIO010000056.1 GCA_029248845.1 Polaribacter sp.
ATGATGAAAGAAAGAGGGAAGTTAGCTAAAATTCATGGATAAAACGTTTAAAAAATTAGCACTAGTAAATTGAATTTTGACACTAATTTAAGAGATGTTTTCTAAAGAAGAAGCAACGCAACTACGCAAAGAATTTTGGACTAGTTTTGGGAAATCATTCCCAAGAAAATGGTTGTTATACAATACAAAAATAAAAGGTGTTTCATTTAAATTCGTAGCAGACAGAAAAAAAGCGCTAGTTTGTTTAGATATAGAAAACCCTGATGAATTGACTAACTTACTCTATTATGATCAACTTATTTCTTTAAAATCGTTGTTAGAAAAGGAACTTCCTGAGGTTCTTTTTAATGATGAATATGAATTAGATAACGGAAAAATAATTCGTAGAATTTTTGTACCATTTCAAGAAAAATTTAGCATTCATAATAAAAATACATGGAGGAACTGTTATGAGTTTTATGTAGCAACAATGTCTAAATTTGAGTTTTTCTTTAATGAATACGAAGATGTTATCAAAAATATCTAGATTTTACATCCTTGATTAGTAGATATTTAAAAGAATGTTATAAAGAATTATAATATCTCCTTTTTTCGGATCATAAAAAAATTTAAAAAGGTTTTACTTGAAAAAATTAAAGTTATTGTTCCAATTATTTTTTGAGCACATCTAAATTAAGCGATGTATATTTGCAACATGATTAAAAATGATACTATTATTGCATTGGCAACTCCTTCAGGCATTGGAGCTATTTCAGTAATTAGACTTTCAGGAGAAAAATCTATCGATATTGTTGCTGCTTTTTTTAAATCTGTTAGAAAAGGAAAATCATTAAACAATCAAAAGTCACATACAATACATTTGGGTCATATCGTTTCTGAGGAGACTCTTTTAGATGAAGTTTTAGTATCTGTTTTTAAAAATCCAAAATCTTATACGGGTGAAAATGTGGTTGAAATTTCTTGTCATGGTTCCAAATTTATTCAGCAAGAAATCATCCAATTATTTTTAAAGAATGGTTGTAGAATGGCTGATAATGGTGAATTTACAATGCGTGCTTTTCTGAATGGAAAAATGGATTTGTCTCAAGCAGAAGCTGTTGCAGATGTTATTGCATCTAATTCTGCTGCGAGTCACCAAATAGCTATTCAACAAATGCGCGGTGGAATTACAAATGAACTGAAAGAATTGCGTGCTCAATTATTAGATTTTGCAGCGTTGATTGAATTAGAGCTTGATTTTTCAGGTGAAGACGTGGAGTTTGCTGATAGAAGAAAATTTATAGCATTAGTTACAAAAATAAAGCTTGTTTTAAAAAGATTAATTGATTCTTTTTCATTTGGAAATGCGATGAAAAATGGTATTCCAGTTGCAATTATAGGAGCGCCAAATGTTGGGAAATCTACTCTTTTAAATGCACTTTTAAATGAAGAAAAAGCCATTGTTTCCGAGATTGCGGGTACTACAAGAGATGCCATTGAAGATGAAATTATTATTAAAGGAGTTGCTTTTCGATTTATAGATACTGCAGGAATTAGAGAAACAAAAGATATTATAGAAAGTATTGGTATTGAAAAAGCCTATCAAAAAGCAGAAAATGCACAATTGATCATTTTCTTAATTGATGCAAACAAATTTAGGAATGCAGAAAGTTCTTTCTTATCTGAAATAAATACTATAAGAACTCGTTTCCCAAATAAACGAGTTTTGGTAATTGCCAATAAAACGGACACCATTTCTTCAACTAATACAATCAATCTTCAAAAAGAAATAGAGAATTTAATTCTATTATCAGCAAAAAACAACATAGGAATAGAAGCTTTAAAAAATGAATTAACCTCTCTTGTGAATACAGGAGCCCTAAGTAATAACGATACTATTGTTACTAATTCTCGCCATTTCGAAGCTCTAAATAATGCTTTATCTGCGATTCTATCTGTACAACAAGGTATTGATTTAGAAATATCCACAGATTTATTTTCTATTGACATTCGCGAATGTTTAAGGCATCTGGGTAATATTACAGGAGAATATGATGTTGACAAAGACATACTGGGGCATATTTTTTCTAACTTTTGTATTGGTAAATAGATGACAATTCAAGACCTAGTAGGTACCTTTTCTATTGTTGGTAGCAATCAAGATGCAACTGATAATTCATACAAAGGAACGCTCTGTTTGTCTTTAAATGAAGATAAAAGGATTGTTGCCAAATGGACAATCAATTCAACTGAATATCAGTACGGAACTGGTTTTTTTAAGAACAACATTCTTGTCATAAATTTTTATTACAAAGGCCTTGAAAACAAAACTTATAAAGGCGTTGTTGTATATAAATGCATACACAGAGACGTTTTAGAGGGTTTTTGGTCTGAGAAACATGGCAATCCCAATTTTTTGGGAACAGAAAATTGCTTTAGAGTTAAAAACACAAAAATAATTTTAAATTAATTTATATAAGAATCCCTATTTTTATAAATCTCCACTTGAAAATTTGTTTGTATGGTATATGTTCTGTAAAGTTTGATAAAAATTGATTCCCTCCTTTTCTAAGAAGGGCATATTTATATTTCTATGATAGTTTCTAGAAATTTTATGTTTTTTAAAAGCTCATCACCATCGAGATGTGTTTGCTCATTAAACCGACTCCTCAAATAGTATCATAATTCACCATTGAACCCTAAAGTTAATATATTTTTTGAATTGTCATTTAAAAGTATTATATTAAAAAGTAGAATTTTTTAAAAAATGCTATGAAAAATACAGTTGCCATCATAGTTATAGCTATCGTAATTAATATAAATGCCCAAAACCATAGAACAGCAGGTAAAGAGATTGGGTTTGTCTCAGGACCTTATAATACCGCCTATGGTACTAATGCTTTATATAGTAATAATCCAGGGTTTTATAATACAGCGAATGGATATCAGGCTTTATATATCAACACCGAAGGGGCATATAATACTGCATCTGGAGCTTATGCTTTGCATTATAACACCAAGGGATCTTTTAATACCGCTATTGGCGCTCAAGGTTTACAAAATAATTCTACCGGATGGTATAATACCGCTATTGGCACTCAAGTTTTATCAAATAATACCACAGGACGGTATAATACAGCATCTGGAGCTAATGCTTTAGAAAAAAATACCACAGGGTGGAATAATACAGCATCCGGAGTGTATGCATTACAAAATAATACGACAGGTAATGAAAATGCTGCGTTTGGTACTAATGCTTTAATAAGCAATAACACTGGAAAATATAATACAGCATCTGGAGCTTTTACTCTAGAAAATAACATCACAGGAAATTATAATACAGCATCTGGAACATATGCTTTACGAATGACCACCTCAGGGGATTATAATACTGCATCTGGAATTTCAGCTTTAGGTAATAACACAACAGGGGGGAAGAATACTGCTTTTGGTTATAATTCTCAGGCAAATAAAGTTGATGCAACGAATCAAACAGTAATTGGTTATGATACCACCGGGCAGGCTGATAATTCTGTAACTCTTGGTAATTCTGATGTAACCGCAGTTTATATGGGAGAAGATTCTGGAGCTAAAGTATATGCTGGAGAAGGGAGTTTTAACGGTGACATTACAATTAACGGAGATATAGTAGTTTCTTCGGATGCAAGACTAAAAGCCAACATTGTGTCGCTTGGCTCTACATTGGCAAAACTATTACTGATAGATGGTAAGAACTACACTATGAAAAAAGGAAGTAAACAAAAAATAGGCCTATTGGCTCAAGACATTCAAAAGGTATTTCCTGAGCTAGTAAGTATAGATGACAATGAAATGTTAGCAGTAAACTATCTAGGATTAATCCCTGTACTAATCAATGCGCTGAAAGAGCAAGAAGACAAAATTTATAGATTAGAGCGTTTGGTAGAAAAATCAATAACAAATAAATAATTGAATTTGATTTATTTAGGAACACCAGCTTTATAAATCTCCACTTGAAAATTTGTTTGTATGGTATATGTTCTGTAAAGTTTGATAAAAATTGATTCCCTCCTTTTCTATGAAGAGCGTATTTATATTTCTATGATAGTTTCTACAAATTTTGTGTTTTTTAAAAGCTCATCACTATCGAGTGTTTGCTCATTAAACCGACTCCTCGAATAGTATCATAATTCACCATTGACCCCAAAAGTTAATATATTTTTTTGAGTTGTCATTTAAAAGTATTATATTAAAGGAATAGAATTTTTTTAAAAATGCTATGAAAAATACAATTGCCATTATAGTTATAGCTATCGTAGTTAATATAAATGCCCAAAACCACAGAACAGTAGGTAAAGAGATTGGGTTTGTCTCAGGATCTTATAATACTGCCTATGGTACTAATGCTTTATATAGTAATACCTCAGGTTTTTATAATACAGCGCATGGATATGAGGCTTTATATGACAACACCGAAGGGGCATATAATACTGCGTCTGGTACTAATGCTTTAAGTTATAACACAACAGGTTGGTATAATACCGCATCTGGAACTTTTGCTTTATATTCTAACATCACTGGATCTTATAATACCGCTATTGGCACTCAAGTTTTATCAAATAATACCACAGGAGAGTATAATACAGCATCTGGAGCTTATGCATTAGAAAATAACACTACAGGGTTGTTTAATACAGCTTCTGGAGTGTATGCATTACAAAATAATACCACAGGATTTAACAATACTGCGAATGGTTTTGAGGCTTTAAAAAATAACACCTTAGGATCTTGCAATACAGCGTCTGGATTTAGAGCTTTAAAAAATAACACCTTAG
>JAQWIO010000068.1 GCA_029248845.1 Polaribacter sp.
TTAGGATTAGAAAAAATTGGCGTTGAAGTAACAGCACGTGGTCAAGTTTCTGTAAACGAACATTTACAAACAAATATATCTAACATTTATGCAATTGGTGATGTTGTTAAAGGCGCAATGTTAGCTCACAAAGCAGAAGAAGAAGGCGTTGTTGTAGCAGAATATCTCGCGGGTGAAAAACCTCATATCAATTATAATTTAATTCCTGGTATTGTTTATACTTGGCCAGAAGCCGCTGCGGTTGGTAAGACTGAAGACGAATTAAAAGAAGCCAAAATTGATTATAAAGCTGGTAAATTTTCGATGAGAGCTTTGGGAAGATCTAGAGCAAGTGGAGATATTGACGGTTTTGTAAAAGTTTTAGCTGATAAAAATACAGATGAAATTTTAGGAGTGCATATGGTTGGAGCAAGGGTAGCAGATTTAATTATGGAAGCTGCAGTTGCCATGGAATTTAGAGCATCTGCTGAAGATCTAGCAAGAATCTGTCATGGGCATCCAACCTATTCAGAAGCCGTAAAAGAAGCTGCAAAAGCAGCTTGGGACGGAAAACCTTTAAATGCTTAAATTAAATATCTTGTGATTTCTGAAAAAACTAGGAATTTCAGCTTTTTATTTATTCTAATTTCAATCTTTTCATTTGGACAAAAAAAAGATATAATTACTATAAAAAACGGGATAGACAGACCTAATATTTTACCGATTCACCATTTTGGATTATTTTCTGCTAGGATTAATCAAAACTTTAAAAATCGAGTTCAAGAAAAGTCTACTTTTAGTTTTTCGCTGTCAAGTGCAAATACTTTTCATCCATTTGTAGAAATGTATTTACCTGAAAATGAATCTGACAGGAAATTACAACGTGAACAAATTTGGTTCAATAGGCGTTTTAACTTTATAAATCAAGAAACGACTCCCGCAAAATATTCTAACATTATTATTGATGCTGTTTTTAAAAATCTAAGAATCGACTTTAATACTAAAATTGGTAAAAAACAAGAACTAAATATTACACTTCGTTCTTATTTAGTTACGAAAGGAAAGTATCCGTTTTCTTTTTTTACAAGCGACGAGACAATCGAATGGTTTCATAGTAATATTGCTGGTGGCGAGGACCCTTTTGGTAGAAAATATTACGGTTTAAACCAAGTAAATATTAAATATCAAGACAGAAATGGAAAGACTTTAGAACTAAAAGATGGTCAGTTTTTAATTGGAGGAATAGAATTTAATCACTTTTATTATCCTGAGATCATCAATCTAAAAGAGAAAAATATTAGTCTAAATTTTGGTTCCCACCTTGGTATCAACACCTCTAAATTTAATCCATCGATAGATATTGGATTTTCTGGAAATATTATTAAAAAATGGATGCTAAAATCAAACAAAGAAATTAGAAGTTCTTTCGGAACTGCTCTTTTACGAAAAAATATTCTCAATTTTAAAGACGTAATCGATTTAGGAAATAATAAATTCTTGGGAAGTAGTGAGGCAATGGTAGAATATACAAAATACACTCCTAAAAAAAACTACCATTCGGTTTCTGTGAACTATCAAATTCAAACTCCGTTTTTTAAAACACAGGAAGCGGACTACTATCAATTAATTGGTAAATGGAAAGAAATACATTCAGGTTGGCAAAATGGGTTCGAAAAAATGTATGAATACCTCTCTTCCTGGTCTTGGCTGTATTCATATGGCACAAAAAAATATGCTTTTACAGTATATATTAAAGAAGATTTGTATTTAAATAATTCTCCAGATTTACAAACAGGAATCAGTTTAAAAATTCCGCTTTCTAATTAATAAGAATTGTATTTTTACAAAAATATGCAAAGAACAATTCGATCCTTTACCATTGTTGATATTCACAAATTCAAATCGAATCTTCTCTATTGGTCGCAAAAGTTTGAAACTACTATCTGGTTAGACTCTAACGAACACAATAAAAAGTATTCTTCGTTTGACTGTACCATAGCTATTGAAGAATTTACATCTATTAAAACCGACTTTTTTAACGCTTTTGAAAAACTAAAAGAATATCAAAGTAGTACCAAAGATTATATTTTTGGGTACATTAGTTATGATGTAAAAAATGATACAGAACTACTTTCTTCTAATAATTTTGATGGTTTAGATTTTGCTGACTTGTACTTTTTTCAACCACAAAAACTAATTTTCATCAAAGGAAATACGGTTGAATTTCACTATTTAAAAATGGTTGATGATAAGATTGAATGTGATCTAGAAGAAATTAAAAAATTTAAAAAAGAGAAAAAAGAGAAATCTACTTTCGATATCAAAATAAAGCATCGATTACACAAAGACGAGTATCAAACCAAAGTAACTAAAATTTTAGAGCATATTCAACGGGGAGATATTTACGAAGCTAATTTTTGCCAAGAGTTTTATGCCGAAAATTCAACTATCAATCCAATTGAAGTATACAAACATCTCAACCAAATTTCTGAACCTCCATTTGCTGCGTTTGTAAAATTAGATACCCAATATATATTATCTGCTTCACCAGAAAGATACATTAAAAAAGAGGGTTTAAATGTGATTTCTCAGCCTATAAAAGGAACTGCAAAACGGTTCATTAGTAAAGCTGATGACGATCAAATTGCTTTTGATTTATCGAGAGATGAAAAAGAACGTTCAGAAAACGTAATGATTGTAGATTTAGTCAGAAATGATTTATCTAGAACAGCAAAAAAAGGATCTGTAAAAGTGGAAGAATTATGCAAAGTCTATTCTTTTAAACAAGTACATCAGTTAATTTCTACTGTTGTTTCAGAGATTAAAGAAAACACACATGTTGTAGACATCATTAAAGATACATTTCCGATGGGAAGTATGACGGGGGCACCAAAAGTTTCTGCAATGAAAATTATTGAAGAATTAGAAGAGACTAAACGCAGTGTATTCTCAGGATCGATAGGCTATTTTTCACCCAAAGGTAATTTTGATTTTAATGTTATTATTAGAAGTATTTTATACAACGAAGAGAAAAAATATGTTTCTTATTCTGTTGGAGGAGCAATAACAGCAAAATCAACTCCTGAAAAGGAATATGAAGAATGCCTGCTAAAAGCAAAAGCGATGGAATACGTTTTGCTGAATACAACATAAAGATTATGATTTTAAATCAAGAAGAGCTTTTTCAAAACACACTTGCTCAACTAAAAGAAAAACCAACGGATCAGAATATGTTTACTTTATTTTTAGAACTATATCCTAAAGAATGGAAACAACTAAAAATTACATTTTCTAAATTTAACAGAAGTAAAAAAAATGGAAAAACGATTCCATTACCAAAACCAGAAGTTTCTCTAAAAAAAGAGATTCGAGTTTGGTTAAAATCTAAAATTTAATTTACGTATTTTTGAGGGATAATGATTGAAAAAATCTCACATCACATTAATCGTAATCTTCCTTTTTTAAAGGGTAAAAAACTATTGGTGGCGATTTCTGGAGGCATTGATTCTGTGGCTTTAACATATCTACTATCAGAGTTAGATTTTAATATTTCATTAGCGCATTGCAACTTTAATCTTCGTGGAAAAGAGAGTGATTTAGATGAATATTTTGTAAAAAAACTTGGAGAAAAATTAGATCTCCCTGTTTTTACAACACATTTTAACACAGAGGTTTTTGCTAAAGAAAATAAGCAATCTACTCAAATAGCAGCTAGAAGTTTGCGCTATAATTGGTTTCAAAAACTCAAAGAAGAACATTCTTTTGATTATATTTTAACGGCACATCATGCAGATGATAATCTAGAAACTTTTCTAATTAATTTAACCCGAGGGAGTGGATTAGATGGGTTTACAGGAATCCCTGAAATTAATGGGCGTATTGTGCGTCCACTTTTAAGATTTTCACGCAAAGAGATTTTAACTTTCATCAAAGAAAAGAAAATTGACTGGAGAGAAGATAAAACGAATACCCAAACAAAATATATTAGAAATAAAATTAGACATAAAGTTATTCCTTTTTTAAAAGAAATTAATCCGAACTTATTAAATTCCTTTGCAAAGACAGCAGAATATTTGAAAGAGAGTCAGCATATTATTAAAGATAGAATAAAAAAAGTAGCTTCAGAAGTTCTTACTGAAGACAAGAATACAATTGCAATTAACATTCAAAAAGTAGAGAAATTATCCAATCCAAAAGCATATTTATATCAACTTTTAAAAACCTATAATTTCACAGAATGGAATGATGTTTACAATTTACTCTCTGCTCAATCTGGAAAACAGGTTTTGTCTAAAACACATACTTTACTAAAAGACAGAGGGTCTTTAGTACTTTTTAAAAATATCTGCACTACTAGCATCGAATCAATTTTCATTCAAGAAAATGAACTAGAAATTACAAAACCAATTCATTTAAAAATTGAAATTGTTTTAGAAAAATCTAGAAAAAATAAGGAAACAATTTTTATTGATAAAGAAAAATGTGTTTTTCCGTTACAACTCAGAAGATGGCAAAATGGTGATTTTTTCTATCCTTCAAGAAAATCTTCATATACTGCGTCATAGCTTGAGGTACATCTTCCTTTTATTAAAACATTCATTTTAATTGATTTATGGTTAATATTAACTCTAAGATATAGATAATGGGATTTATTTCAAAATACACTACAAACTTTCCCCAAACAACACACTCCTAAAACCACTACACAGGAATCTTATGTTAAGTCAATGATATCAATCGATTAGAAGGGATTTGGGTTGTATCCATTAGTGTAAAAGAAAAACCCTCCACTTGGGAGGGCTATTTAAAGTTTGTTAAATGAACTATTCCCCTCTAAGTAATTTTTTAAATGCTTCTAAATCAAATTCGTTTCCATAAAAAAGTGTACTCATTTTCATAATATCTGCAGCGATAAGTACTGCAGTTTTGATCTCATTTTCAGTAGCGCCTAATCTTTTTAACTCAGAAATATGATAAGGGATACAATATTGACATTTTATTGCTGCAGAAGTTCCGAGTGCAACTAAATGTGCTTCTTTTTCGGGGATTACCCCCTCTTTATACAAACCCATTTGAGCTTTAAAATAAGTGTCAGCACTTTTCAAGATAGTTTCAGGATAAACTGAATTAAAGGGGCTTGCTTCTAAAAGTTGTTTTTTTTCTTCTGCTGTTAATGTGGCATCTTGAGAAAATACAGCTAAAGAAAACGCAAATAGCAATATTGTGAAAAATATTTTTTTCATTTTAATTGATTTATGATTAATAATACCTCTAAGATATAGAGAATGGGCTGAAAATAAAAACCCTCCACATGGGAGGGCTTATTCAATGGTTTAAGGCGAACTTAATTCAGGCAATAGTTTCTGATAATGTGAAATGTTTTCTGAAACTGAGAGCTGAACGTTTTTGGAATCATCTTCATAAGATCCTTCCCCGTAGAGTTCTTCATATTTTTTGACGACTTTTGGGAACATTTTGGAGTTTTCTTCTTGCATTGAAGCAAGATCCTTATGGTGATATCTTACCATAACCCAACTTCCATTACATCCAGACATACAAGACATAACCCCAACTCTATTTTTCCAACCTCCTTCCTTCAATGCTTTAACGAGTCTGGTTCTATACCTCCAAAAATCTTTCTCTTTTCCTGGAACAAGTTTGTAAATAAGAACTCTTCTGTGATTCAGTCTTTCATATCCTTCTGGAATATAGGTCGCGTCCTTATTTAAATACCAAAATCTGCTTGCTAATGGTGTGTGCAATTCACCCGTCATTTTCCACCAATAATCTAACTCTTTTTTACTTACAGAAGAGTCAAAATCACCTATTTCATTTCCATGCTGTACTCTCCATAAATTGTTTGAATTAGGACCTGATAGAATTTCAAATGTTGAAAATCTTGTAGAACCCTCTTTTGAGTTATACAGTTTGGTTTTTGCTGCGACAGCAACTTTCATTTTTGCAAGATTCGTGGGTTCAATATCTAAAACTCTAGCTCGAATTACTTGAGCTAAAGAAATATTTGAAATTAGAATTGAAACTGTTAAAAGAAAAACTCTTTTCATGTTTTAATTGATTTATGATTAATAATACCTCTAAGATAGAGAGATTAGGTTACATATCAAATCCCAACCCCCTGTTCCAATAGAAAAACCGTTTTCTAAAACCCATGCCCATGTGTTTGGGTCAATACTGGATGGAAACTTTTAGCTTTTAAATACAATATCATAGTCCACGTCTTTTCCTATGTGCTTGGTTACATACTTGCACACTGCTTCACTATCATAGATTGGTTGATAGTCTCCTACTGATACATTGCCCATTCCATGCTTCACTTCCTGGTAAGTCATGTCTGTGTTAGTGCCAATAAGTATATGGACGTGTTTGTTATTGTAATCACCCTTATCTCTCTCTGATACAAAGAATGCCTGTTCTACTTTGTTAGATCGCTGTAGAAGCTTTGTAAGCCAGTTTCTCACTGTCATTGTGTGAATCTTGTAAGGAGTCCTGCATGTTGCGAAGTAGTTCCATTGTAATTGTTGGATAAAGTCTGCGTAATCTTTTGATAAATTCATTCTCTTAAGTTTATGCAATAGCAGGGATTAAGGTAGTCCATGCCCTTGCTGGTTATTAAATACTTGGAATTGGAATGAATTTTATTTGAATACTCAAAGATACTCAATAAAAAAACGACTAAATTTGAATAGTGAAAATCAGTGTTGTTAGAAATAGAAAAGGCAACTCTGCAGGCAACTAAAAAAAATAAGTCCCGAAAACACTAGGCTTTCAGGACTATACAGCGGAGAAAGAGGCTCTCGAACCCTATGTATCTGTAATACCTCACATCACTTGTAAATAAACGAAAATATCAATTAAATCAATACTTAACAATACATTTGTTTAAACCAAATATATGCATAAATATGCATGATATTGCAACAAAGGTCATTTTACCGTACATTTACCGTACAACTTTATTATGGCTTCTATCAGTTATTTATATCGATCAAAGAAAGATCAAGCTTCTTTAAAATTAAGATTATTGTTCAGGCATAACGGAAAGGATCACCAATTAGAAACTGATTCTAAAGTTGTGGTTACTCATGATTATTGGATTCACTATCACCGAAAATCAAAGATCAAAGATGTAAAAATTAGAAACAAACAAAGAGAAATTGAAGGAAGCTTAAACTCTTTGGAAAAAACTATAATCGAATCCTTCTACAAATCAGATCCCAAATATATAGACAAAGCGTGGCTTATATCAACTGTTGAAACTCATTACAAGCATGGGGAAGACTTCAAATCAGAGTATCTCACAGATATTGCTAATGATTACGTTAAGTCAATTAAGCTCAACGCATCTTCAGCAACTATAACAAAGCATAATACGATAATTGGTAAGATTGAGGATATTCAAACACACAATAAAAGAAAGTTTAAAGCTTCAGATGTTGACTCCTCATTCAAAGTCTTATTTAATGATTATTATGAGCTTCATGGATATAATAAAAACACAATAAAAAAGAACTTCAAGTTCATAAAGACGTATTGTTACTATGCAAGAGACAATGGAATCGAGGTAAATCCAAATCTAAAAAAGCTATCTATCTCAGGAGAAGAAACAAAAGATATTTACCTCACGCTTGAGGAATTAGAAACCATAAAAACTTATAGTGGACTTTCTGAAAGACTTGATAATGTTCGAGATTGGCTTTTGATTAGCTGTTTTACGGCACAAAGAATTTCTGATTTCTCAAGGTTTGGAAAAGACATGATAATAGAGATAAAGGATCAAAAATTAATCTCATTTAAACAAAAAAAGGGTCAAAAAGAAATTGTCATTCCATTACTACCTGAAGTACAGGAGGTGCTTAACAAAAGGGGTGGTGAATTTCCAAGAAAGATAAGCGATCAAAAATTCAATGAGTACGTGAAGGAGCTATGTAAAATAATTGGATTCACTGAAGAAGTAGAGGGTAGTGTCATGAATAATATTGGAGACGACAAAGATAAAAAGTACAGAAAAGTAAAGGGTGCCTACCCTAAGTATATGCTTGTTTCCTCACATATTGGAAGAAGATCTTTTGCTACAAATTTCTATGGAAAGATACCCACACCTCTTCTAATGTCTGCTACAGGTCATACCACTGAGAAACAATTTTTGGAGTATATTAAGATCGCTGAAGTTGATAGTGCTTTAGAATTGGCAAAACTTTATTTGGAATTAAAATGAAATACAACGAAATAATTGATAAGATCAAGAAGTTCAAAATTGATGTTGAATACGGGAAAATTGTCTTTGAGACCGACAATCCATTTGATCATGATGAGAAATTTGAGATTGCTATGGAGCCTTTCATAGAGGATTTAATGTCAGCTGTAGATTTATCCATTACACATAATGAGTATTCATCCACAGAAAATCTTAGCAATCTATGTGAGAACTTGAAAAGAATAGAGCTTGAAGAATTAATCATAAAGAAAAAGGTGTTTCTCGATACCTTAAAAAATGAAAGCTATAATCTAATTTATCATCCTGTTTC